>DASRYP010001013.1:0-4738 GCA_035687165.1 Actinoplanes sp.
TGATCATCGGCATGCTGGGCGCGCTCAGTGTCACGCCCGAATTCGGCACCGGCATGATCGGCACCAGTCTCGTCTTCGTGCCGTCGCGATCGCGGCTGCTCGCCGCCAAGGCCACCGTCGTGGCCGCGATCGGTCTCGTCGTCAGCCTGGTCACCACGATGCTCAGCTTCGGCGTCGTTCAACTGATGCTCAAGGGCGCCCGCCTGCCCGCCGCCGGCCTCGGCGACGCCGGCGTCGCCCGCGCGCTGATCAGCGGCACCCTGTACCTCACCCTCGTCGCCCTGCTCGGGGTGTCCATCGGCGCGCTGGTCCGGTCGGCGACCAGCAGCCTCGCCCTGCTCGTCGGCGTGCTGGTGCCGGCCCTCGGCCCGGGCCTGCCCGGCGCCCTGGGCGACTGGTTCGGCAAGTACTGGCCGATCACGGCCGGCCAGGCCGCCTACACCGCGGTGCCGACCGATGACATGATCGCCCCCGGGCTCGGGCTGTTCATTCTGGCCGTCGTCGCCGCTGCGACCATCGTCGCCAGCCACGTGACTTTTCGCGTGCGCGACATCTGACCTCCGCCGGCTACGGCTGCCGCCTCGGCGGCGGCGTGGTCGGCGGGCAGTCGCCCGGGTCAGCCTCCGTCGCCGGCCAGTAGCGGCACCGTACGCACCGACCGGCCCTCCGCGTCCAGGACGCGGCCCAGCAGCTTGACCACGCGCAGCACCACCGAGCGGTTCTGCACGCGCAGCGCCGGCAGGACGTGGTTCAGCTGGCGTTCCAGGTCGTGGACCTCCGCGACGGAGCGCAACGAGGCGTACCCCGTCTTCGCCCAGGCCTTCGACGCCGCCTGCGAGTGCCTCGACTAGGAACTGACCGGCCACGTGCCGTACGCGGTGGCCGTGGTGCAGTTCGCACCGGCAGGCACCGCGCCGGCCGCATTGCTGGACCAGACCGTTGATCACCGCCCTGGCCCGGTTGTTCGTCCGAGGCATGCCGGTCACCTGGGCCGTGCCGTCGTTCGGCCGGATCGACCTGCCGACGTACGCCTTCCAGCGTCGCCACCATTGGCTCGCCCCGGCCCGCGTCGCCGGTGCCGGCCAGGACGCCGTCGTGCACCCGGTACTGGGGGCCGTCGTCGAGGACCCGGGCCCTGGCGGCCCTCCCAGCGCGGGCCTTCACCCCCGGGCTGAAGCCCGGAGCACTGGCCCGCATTCCGGTAGCAGTTCGCCGGAGCGGCCGAGGCGCGACATCATGTCGCGCTCACGTGAACGTCCACCACCGGCGTGGTCGATGGCGGGCCGAGCGTCAAGCTACGGGGCGAAACCATCCAGGAAGACCGCTTGACGCGCTAAGTTAATCACATTAACTTAAAGATAGCGCCGTTAACCAAGCCTGTGGAGGTCATCATGACCGAGTCCTTGAGCATTGCCGGCAATACCCTCGCCTATGAGGTGTCCGGGCACGGTCCTCTCGTCGTCCTGGCGCACGGTATCGGCGACAGCCGGCATTCCTACCGTTTCCTCGCTCCGGCCCTGGCCGACGCCGGGTACCGGGTCGCCGGCGTCGACCTCCGCGGCTGCGGTGACTCGAGCCTGGGCTGGGACGGCTACAGCCGCACCGACATCGCGGGCGACCTGGTTGCCGTCGTGCGTCATCTCGGTGGCCCCGCCGTGATCATCGGACAGTCGATCAGCGGCGGTGCGGCGACCGTCGCGGCAGCCACCGCGCCTGATCTGATCAACGGCGTCATCGAGCTGGCGCCGTTCACCCGCGTGCAACCCTTCGACCTCGGCGGGCTGCTGCGGGTGAAGCGCTTCCGGAGCGGTTACAGCCGGATAGCGCAGGTCATGGTCCTAGGACGTCTGGCGAGTTGGAAGAAGTACCTCGATGTGGCGTATCCGGTCAAGCCGGCCGACTGGGACGCCGAACTGGGGCGTATCTCGGCGAAGTTGACCGAGCCCGGCCGGATGGAGGTCCTGCGGGCCATGTGCAAGACCAGCCCGAGCGACGCCGGCGCGCAGCTGGCCAACGTCACCTGTCCGGTCCTGGTCATCGAGGGCAGCCTCGACCCCGACTGGGCCGACCCCCGCGCTGAGGGCGAGAAGATCATCGCCGATCTGCCCAGGGGTCTCGGTGAGCTCGCGGTCATCGAGGGTGCCGGCCACTACCCGCACGCCCAGACGCCGGATCAGGTCCTCGCGCTGGCCCGGCCGTTCCTGGAGAAGACGCTGGCGAATGCCTAGGGCCGGGCTCACCCGGCTGTCGGTCACTGAGGCCGCCGCCGCCCTGGTCGACGAGATCGGCTTCGAGAACCTGAGCATGGGCCTGCTCGCCGAACGACTCGGCGTCAAGACTCCCGCGCTCTACAAACACGTCACCAGCCAGGCCGATCTGGCCCACCGCATCGCTGTCCGGGCCATGGCCGAGTTCGCTGACGCCATCCGCGACGCCATTCAGGGCCGGGCCGGTAGCGACGCCCTCGCCGCCGGAGCGCAGGCGATGCGGACCTACGTGCGGGAACACCCCGGCCAGTACGCGGCCGCCGATAATGCTGCTCGCACGACCGGACCGGACGACCCGATCGTCCCTGCAGTCAAACGGGTTGTCGCCTCCTGGGCAGCCATGCTGCGCGGGTACCACCTGAACTCCAGCCAGGAGATGCACGCCCTGCGGATGCTCCGTAGCGCCGTGCACGGGTTCTCGACCCTGGAGGCAGCCGGCGGGTTCCAGTACGACGCATCGGTCGACGACAGCTTCACCTGGATGGTCGATTTCCTCGACCGCGGCCTGCAAGCCCTCCCTACGAGCAGCGCCCCCGCCAGCTGACGGAGCGCCGCCGAACCCGAACACCTCAGGAGGACCGACATCAGCATCACCCGAGCACCCATGATCTCCGCGACCCAACCACCCGGCGGCCGCTGAAACGACACCCTTGCGCTCAACGTCTTCGCCGTCGCCTATATCGCCACGCGCGTCTACGGGGCCAAGTCGTGGCAGCGCGGCGCGGTATTGCTGGACTTCCCGGTGGTGCAGAACTCGGCAGGGCTGCTGCCCTGGCTCGCGTCGCTCTGGGTCGACGAACACTTCAAACTCGCGCTCTGGGCCGCCGGAGTCGGCCGCTCATCCACGGGGTATCGGTCGATCCGGCTCACCTCGCGGAGCGGCTGGGACTGTTCGTGATCATCGTGCTGGGCGAATCGGTGGTGCAGATCGTCGCCGCCGCCGGCCGGACATCACGACATCGAGCGAGAATAAACCCCTCATCAGCCGTGAAAACCTTTGCCGGCCTCAGAAGCCGCTGGTGACCGGGAACAAGACCTCGTACAGTGGCGATCGCCGGAAGCCGCTGCCGCGGTAGGGGCTCGACCAGGTCAGGGGCCCGCCGGGGGCGGAGACGACCAGCTGGTAATCGGGATGGATGCCGTCGTCGCTGGTCGTGCTTCGGAGAGCGACAGTCAGCCGATCACCCTGCCGCACGGGGACACCCGCCAGGCCGAGCGGCACATAGACCGGCGCCCACCCCCGAGTGTCCCCGGCGAGCGTGTCGATCTCCCGGGAGCCCGAGGTGACGGCGATCCGGCTCCAGAGCAGTAGACCCGTCGCCCGCGCCCCGGCGACCTCGACCATCAGAGACGCCGTCGAAGTGGCCGGCGAAGAGGCTGGGGCGTCGCGGCGACCGCCGAACACGATCGACTCGACTGCCGTCACCGAGGAGATCCGCAGGTCGCCGACCGGGCCGGCCAGACACAGCCGCAGATCGAAGGGCCGGCCGACCGCTGCGAAGATCCTCTCGACGTACGGCAGGCTCTCGGTGGCCATTACCGGCGACTGGCCGGAAAGGTCGACCGCGGCCGCCCAGGTCTGGATGCGGAACGGGATCCAGGAGCAGTCGTCCGTGCACAGTCGCTTTCCGGCGTCCGCGAGCACGGCGACGGCACCCTCGGCCGAGGCGATGCTCCCGACGATCTCGGAGACGCATACCTCGGCCCGCTCCGGCAATGAGATCTCGGTGGAGCGGCCGCGGATCACCGTGATCCGGTCGGCGAGCCCGGCGTCCGCCACCACTTGGCTCGCCTGAGCGGCCGTGCCGGGTTGTTCCTCGACGGCGTACACGTGCCTGGCCCCGGCGCGGGCGGCCGTCACCGCCCACAGCGCGTCTCGCCCGGTTCCGATGTCGAGGACGACCTTGCCCGCCGCGCGTGCCGCGACCGCCTCCCGATAGGCGTGGAAGCGCTGGTCCCGCTCGTCGAAGCTGTCGTAGACGCCGTCGTCGTAAACCGGGTATTCGCCCATCGACGGGAAGAACGTGAACGGGCGCGTGCCGGCCGGTTCCGATCGGAGGGCCAGGGCGCGTCCGTTCACGACAATCATCGTCATCCCATGCGTCAGTAACGGCTTCCCGGAAAGTCCGTAACGGTCCCAGGGACACTCGCCGGCGGCTCCGCGGGAAGGTCAGTCAGTAGCGACACCGCAGCACGACGAGCGTATGACCCATCACCTCGGCCTGCGCCCCGGCCCTCGCTGTTTTGCGGCGCTTGGCCAGCAGTGGATCCGCCGTGTTGATGACGACTTCCCACGTACGGCCGAAGCTGCGGTCGGGGAGGGTGAACAGCACCTCGTCGCCGAGCGGGTTGAACAGCAGCAGGAACGAGTCGTCGACGATCGGTTCGCCGAGTGCGTCGCGTTCGGGGATGCCGTGGCCGTTCAGGAACACCGTCATCGTCATGCCGCTGCGGGTGTTCCAGTCATCCTC
>DASRYP010001014.1:0-4111 GCA_035687165.1 Actinoplanes sp.
AAAGCCCGGAAGGTTGTCGACCACGATCTCGGTGCGGCCGGTTCGGGGACCGGTCAGCCAGTGCCGCTGGATCCGGTAGCCGGCGGTCTCGGCGACCAGCAGGTGTGACTCGTCGGGGGCCAGGACCAGCCCGTTGGCGAACTTCAGGTCGTCCAGCAGGGTGGTCACGGTGCCGTCGGGGTCGCGGCGGAGCAACCGGCCGGTGCTGGTGTGTTCGAAGAGGTCACCGAGGTAGTTCTCCAGGTCCCAGCGGCTGGTCGAGGTGGTGAACCAGACGGTGCCGTCCCGGGCCTGGACGACGTTGCTGGCGAAGGCGGCCCGCACCAGCACCTCGACGGTGCCGTCAGGGCGTACCTGAAGCAGGCCTCTGTCGTGGTCGCAGACCAGGACCGAGCCGTCGGCGCAAGGGTGCAGTCCGAGGGGGCGGCCGCCGGTGTCGGCCAGCACCCGATGATCGCCGGTGACCGGGTCGATGCGCACGAGGCGTCCGCCCGCGGTGCCGGTGAGAATCTGTCCTTCGTGGTCGAAGACCACGTCCTCGGGGCCGCGGCCTCCGGTAGGCAGCCGCCGCAGCACGGTCAGCGTCCCGGTCGGTCCGCGATCCACTCGGTCCGAAGGCGTCCAGCGGCGCGGGCGGATCAGTCTGCGAGCCATGAGGAACATGGTGCCGGTAATCGCCCGGCGCGGCTACCGGCGCGCTAGGGCCTCGGCGGCGAAATGCATCAGTTGCTCGGTGGCGACGGTCGGGTCGGGATCGGCGGCCGGGAGCGACGACGAGAACAAACAGCGCTCCAGCAGTAGCTCGACCAGGGCGGCGCGGTCGACGATCTCGTCGGCGTCGAGCGCGCCGGGGAGGATGCGGATCTCGATCGTGTCGCGGATCGGGTTCGCGGCGAAGAGCTGGGTCAGGTTGATGTCGAAGAACTTGGTCAGCTCGCCCTCGTCGGCCGCGGCCCGGAGCTCGTCCCACCCGGGCCGACCGGTGGTGGCGGCCACCAGCGGCCCGGGCAGCGGGGCGAGGCGGCGGCAGGCCGGGTTGGTCTGCAGCAGCGTTCGCAACGACGCACGCCAGTGGGCGAAAAGACGGACCACGTTGGCCAGAACTTGGGGACGACGGAACGGGGCGCCGTCGAGGTGCAGGTGGACCGCGGCCTCGGCCGGCACGGTGAAGCCCAGCTCACGGGCCGGTGCGAGCAACTCGGCAAGCGCACCGTGGTGGTCCGCGCCGATCGGCGGGGTGACGATCTCACAGGGACGTTCACGTTCGGCGCCGGCCGGGGAGGCCAGCGCGATCGTGGCGCCGGCCGGGTCGTCGAGGCGGTAGACGTCGCCGACCTGCGCCGGTTTGGTGCCCCACAGGGCCGCCGCCGCGTCGAGCACCGTGTCGAGCTCGCTCGCCGGGTCGCACTGCTCGGCCAGCAGGCTCAGCAGGCGGGGCTCGTCGCTGAGCACGCGGAACCAGCCCGGCGGGGCCGGGGTCCGCGGGTCGAGGCCGTCCCGCAGGGTGATGTCGTCGACCAGGGTGCACAAGGGACTGCCGTCCGGGCGGTCGACCGCGAAGCCCAGCGTGAGGTTGAGGAAGCGGCCCAGCCCGGCCACCAGCGACGGTTCACTGTCGCGGTGCCAGATCGGACGGACCCGGCCGCCGCAGCGGGCGGCCAGGTCGTCGGCGAGGCTGCGCCGGCTGGCGCCGCGGGGCGCCATCAGCTCGATCTCGAAGCCGATGCGCCGGCGCAACCGGGCGGTCACGGCTGGATCGGCAGCGGCTGGCCGGCCAAGATCCGCTTCCCGCCCTCGATCTTGGCCTGGTAAGGCCCCTTGAGGTGCCACAGGCGGGCCAGTTTCACCGCGTCGTGGGCGTCGTAGCCCTTGGCGAAGAAGGCTCCGACCAGCTTGTTGTCCTCGGCCTCCTGGACGTTGGCCAGCTTGGGCTTGATCGGCAGCTCCTGCCCGGCGAGCAGGCGCTTGCCGGCCTCGAGCTTCGCGGCCGACGGGTCGGCCAGCTTCCAGAGCTTGGCCAGTTTCGCGGCCTCGTCCCAGGTGTAGCCGGCGGTGAAGAACGCCCCGAACTGCTTCGCCTGGGTGGGCGTGACCGTCTTCTCCTCGACCGGCTGGTCGGGCGACGGCTTGACCGGGAGCGTCTCGCCGAGCAGCAGCCGCCGGCCGGCCTCGGCCTTGATCGGGACGAGGTCGGAATTGCCCTGGTTCCAAGCCGCGGCGAGCTGCTGGGCGTTGTCGTAGCCGTATCCCGCGTCGTAGTAGGCCTTGAGCTGGGCCTGGAGGGTGGCCTCGGGGCGGCGAGTGCTCAGGGAGGCCGCCGGGGCCGCGGCGGGCAGGTTGATGGCCCCGGCAATCAGGCCGGCGCCGAGCACGCCACCGGCGGCCACCTGGGCACCCCGCCGGCGCCGCTTGTACTTCTGGGAAAGCTCCTGGACCCGGGCGTAGACCGCGGACGGGTCGGCGATATTGTTCTCGTTGGACTCGAAAGCCTCGCGCAGCTGGCGGTGGTGCGGCTGCTCAGTCACGACTTCTCCTCGGCGGGAATGCGTTCCGTGAGCTCCGGCGAGAGCCGAAGCGTTTTCAGCGCCCTCGAGGCGTGGCTGCGCACCGTGGCCGGGGCACACCCCAGCAGGTCGGCGATCTGCTCGTCCTCGAGCTGCTCGTAATAGCGCAGCACGAGCACGGCCCGCTGTTTGCGCCCGAGAGTGGCCAGGCGCCGCCAGAGGACATCGGCCATCACGATGCCGTCGGCGTGGTCGCGCACACCACCCCGAGAATCGTCCAGCTCGACAAGCCGTTCCCCGACCGAGTGCACGTGGCGGACGGCCCAGCTGCGCCGCCACGACAGGTACTCGTTGAGCACCATGCGCCGCACGTACGCCTCGGGGACTTCCGCCTCGCTGATCCGCCGCCACTTGGCTTGGGCCCGAGCCAAGACCTCCTGGACGATGTCCTGGGCGAGTTCCCGGTCGCCGGTGAGCACGACCGCGTAACGCAGGAGGCTGGGGAGCCGGGCCATCGCGAATTGCTCGAAGGTCACAACCACTAGGACGCACTCCAGGCCGAGTTTGTGCAATCCCATTCATGAATATTCAGACGGGATCAGGCTTCCACGGCGGCTAGCGTATCGGTAAACCCGAGGCCTCCGTGGATCACCCTGATCGGGTTGCGCGGTTCCTCGAGGACGACCGCGATGAGCTCCTCTTCAATGCGGATCAACGGTCCGGAGCGTCGGCCGGGGCCATCACCCGCAGCGCGTTGTCGGCCAGCCCGATGCGCAACGGGGTGGTGCCGCCGGGCTCGCCGTCGACCTCGACCCGGGCCGGACGGTCGGTCTCGAGCCACAGCTCGTCCACCGCCAGGAACGGCTCCTCGCGCAGGGTACGAGTAGGCCCCTTGGCCGCGTTGCGGGCGGTCTCGACGAGCAGTTCGCGCCGCGAGGGGCCACCCACCGGGTACGCCACCAGGAGCCGGTCGTCGGCGTCGGCGTCCCCGGCGATCAGGCGCCCGGCGTGGTGGCCGCCGTTGGCCACGTACACCTGATGGCTCGCGTAGTCGTGGCTGCGCTCGGCGGTGCGGACCGTGATGCGCAACGGCCGGTGGGTGGTGAGCAGGCCCAGCGCGGTCAGCGGGTAGGCGAGGCGGCCCAGCAGCCGCTTGAGCGGGCGCGGCGCCCTGAGCATGACCTCGGCCGAGAGCCCGACCCCGACGTGGTTGGTGAACGGCTCGTCGCCCGCGAGACCCAGGTCGAGGTCGATCACCTTGCCCCTGATGAGCACCTCGACGGCCTGGTCGAGGTCGAGCGGGATGTGCGCGGTGCGGGCGAAATTGTTGGTGGTGCCCAGCGGCAGCAGACCGAGCGCGACGTCCTGATGAGCGAGCAGCTTGGCGGCGGTGCTGATGGTGCCGTCCCCGCCGCCGGCGATGAGCAGGTCGGGGCCGCGGTCGAGGGCCTCGGCGAGGATCCGGGACAGCTCCCGCGGACGGTCGACCGCGCACGTGCCGAGCAGCGTGAAGCCGGCCCCGATCAGCCGAGCTCGGGCGGCCTCGTAGAGCAGCCGACCCCGCCGCGAGTGCGTATTCACCACCAGCATCGCCCGCCGCCGGCTGC
>DASRYP010001015.1:0-11460 GCA_035687165.1 Actinoplanes sp.
GAGCCACCAGCACGTGTCGATCAGCCGTCGGGTGTGTCCACCCACCCGGTCCAGGTCGACACCGGGACGCCTGCCGGTTCCGCCGCACCCGGGACAGAGCCGACCAGTCCGGCCGGTGGTGCCGCGGCCGGTGCAGGTGCGGCAGAACAACGGGCCGATCTCGGCACCGGCTGTTTCGGCGGCCTTGGTCGCGTACTTGGCCACGTATCCGGCCACCGTCTGCTCGGACACACCTGCCGCCGTGATCGGGCGGATGTCGAGCTGCGGTCCCCAGGTCAGACGGCGGGCCTTCACCCGGCGGCAGGAACGGCGGTCCGGATCGCTCGGGTGAGCAGGTCAGCTGTCGCCCACCGGGCGGGAGGGGTTGCGGGTCCGGCCGGGCCGTCGAGACGGATGACCGCGTGTACGTGCACCACGCCGCGGGTCTGGAACTCGGCGACCTTCGCGAAGACCACCCGTACCTGTTCGGCGGCCTGCACCCGTGCCAGACCGGCATCGGCGGCCAGCGCACGGCGGGTCCGCACGGTGAACGCCGCCCACAACCGTCCGACATGGGCGTTGAACAGGACCTGGCCCACATAGTCGTAGCCGCCGGGGTCCAGCGGCGTGCCGATCAGCGGATCGTCGGCTGGGTGCCAGCGCCCGCACCGGCCGTCGTTCGGGTGGCACAGCCGGGGCAGGCCCAGCGGGCCGGGACCGAGATGCACCGGCCCGAACGACGGTGCGGTCAGGGTGACGAACAACCGTGGCCGGTCGGCGACCGCTGCCGGGGTGTCCTTGCCACCGGTCAGTCCGGCGGCGATCACATGGTAGGCGTCCAGCCGGTACAGGGCCGCGCACGACGGGCACACCGCGGCCCGGCGGCTGCGGCACCGCACCGCGATCCGCACACCGGCCGGATCGTCCAGGAGACGGCCCGTGTCCCGCTCGATCAGCAGGCGCTTACCGGTCAGGTGGACCGGCTGCCCGCACGCACCGGCCCGCCGGGCAGTCTCGGTAGAGGCTGCCACCCGCAGCAGCTCTGCGGTGTCGACCGGGCCGCCGGGGTCAGATGGCATCATCGGGGTTGGTTCCTGCTCGTTGCCGGGTGAGGAATCGGGGCCGGGCAGCACGGCGGAATGTTCTTGGCGGAATGGGCCGCCGGGCTGTCCGGTACTCCGGTCATCGGGATCAGGCATCAGCCACCACCTTCCTCACGGTGGGCAGGAGAGCGAGCGGGTCACGAACGAGATGCGCCGTCTCGCGAGCGATCCGGTCGGCGATGGTGTCCGGCACATACGGGCAGCGGACCAGGGTGAAGCCGGGCCGACCTTCGGCGACCATCGACGCCACCCCGACATACGCCGGGTCCTGCAAGCGGCGCGGATGCTCATCCGGCGCGGACGTGATGTCCGAACCGAGCACCGCCGTGGCCGCTTCGCTGGTGCGCTGCGCGAACGACACGGCGACCTGGCAGTTGTCGCGGATCTTCGTCGGGATCGCGTCACCGGTCGCCTTCTGCGTCGCCAGCACGACCTGCACCCCGACGTTGCGGCCCTTGCGGATCAGCTCCTCCACCAGCCGCGCCGTCTCCCTGGCGAGCGCGTCGAGGCGTTTGGAATCGGCGTCGTTGCCCTTGGTCTCGTTGAGGAACGTGTGCGCCTCATCGATCACCACCACGACCAGCGGCCACACCGCCGACGGGTCGACGTGCCACACGTTCTTCACTCCGAGAACGGTGCGGATGCACCGCTGCCGGGCCACCAGCAGATCCCGGACGCGCGCAAGGTGGTCGCGGACTTGCTGCGGGTCGTCCTTGGCGTGCAGCCACGCGCGGGCGAACAAGTCGTCGTAGTCCGGGCCGCCCTTACCGTCGATCAACACGAACTGCACCGCCCCGCTGGGAGCGAGCTGGCAGAACCGGGCGTTGATGAACGATGTCTTGCCGTAGCCCGCCAGCCCAGCGACGACCACGCCGGAGACGCCGGAGCTGCGGATCGCCACCGGCTGCGCGTCGGCGTCGACACCCGCCGTCCATACCTCCAGCCCGGCCGCCGGGTCAGTCGGTTCGGTCCAGGTGGTCGGCTGGGTGAGCGGGTCGTGCAGCAGCGCCCGCAGCCGCACCAGGCCGGGCCGGACCTGCGCCACCCGGACCTGCGGCACCCGCCACGCATCGGCAAGATGCGGTGCGGCAGCGGTCAACTCGTCCACACCGAGACGTCCGAGGGTGGACACGTCGACGCGGACACCCCACCACTCGGCGACCGCCCGCGCCGACGGCACCAACTCGCGGATGATCACCGTGCCGGTCGGGCGGCTGGACCACCATGGCGGCCGGGACCGTTCGGTCTGCACCAGACCGACCCGGCGGGCAGTGCGCCGCCACGTCCATGTGATCCACCACGTCCGGCGCAGCACCGGCCGCAACCGGCGGTCCGCGCGCAGATACGTAACCACCAGGATCGCACTGCGGACCAGCACGACCAGCAGGACGGCGGCGATCACGACCGCCGGAAGCAGCCGGATCAGGGTGAGATCGGGAGAACTCGTCATCCGGGCCTCACCGCCGTCAACGCCGACGCTCGGAAGATCTGCCACGTTCGGCCGTTCTTCTCCCCCGACACGAACATCAACCCCGACGCCCTCACCATCTGCCCGACCGCCAGATCCTTCGGCACCGCCGGCTGCGGCACCGACACCCGCAACACCTGCGGCTGTCCACCGTCCACGGTCAACGCGACGGGTACCTCCACCAGCGGCGCACCCGACACCCGGTCAGTCGCGGCCACGCCGTTGGCCTTGTCCTTGAACTGCGGCACCGGCAAGGCCAGCACCAGCAGCGTGTGGCTGCCCTCAATCGGCAACACCAGCATGAGCAACACTCCTTGACTCCGGTCCACGCCACCGCGGCGTGCGTCCCGTGCGTATAAGGTGTCACGTGACACCTAAGACAGTCAAGAGAGCTCGACCAGTAACTGTCACGTGACGCCTATCTCGCCCGGGGACCGCGAGACGCTACGATGCCTGCATGCCGCACGACCCCGATGACAAACGCGCCCTGTTCCAACAGGTCGTCGACGATGTCCTCGACCAGATCCGCGACGGACGCCTGCTGCCCAACGCCCCACTTCCCTCAGCTCGCAAGATGGCCGACCTCTACGGCGTCGCCTCCATGACCGCCCAGCGCGCGCTGCGGGAACTCCAGAACCGGCGTATCACCTACAGCGTCGCCGGCAAAGGCACCTTCGTGCACCCCGACGCCTTCGACCTACTCCGCGGCGCAGTCCTGCAAGAACCGATCGCCGATCCGGAGTTGCGTGGCCGAGTTGCCACGTACCTGGCCGACCAACAGGTGATCACTCGACGCTTCCATGCCGCGCGCACCGCCGACGACCGCAACGCCGCCCTGAACGACCTCGTCCGGCACGCCGACGCGCACAGCCAGCTCATCGACGACGTGATCAGGTACCAAGCCGACCACGGCAACTACGCCAAGCAGCCCGCGCACCTGATCCGCGACGACGCCCCCGGCAGCGCGGAAGACGAGCCGACCGCCGAGCCGCCGGCCGCCAAGAAGACTCGTCGCCCCCGAAAGCCGACGACCTGACCACGGGCGGCGCTGGTCCAAAACTGCTTCACGTAATCAAGAACGGCCCCGGCTGAAGCCGGGCCACGCGCACGCACTACAGGCCTACGGCCCCGCGCGCACGCCCAGCAGTCCGGAGCGCAGATCAGAAGCAGGCGATCTACCGAGCCAGGCCGTGACGATCGCTGAGTTACGCAGTGTTCGATGTGCTTCCGGCGATCGACGCCGCCCCGCTACGGGGCACGCCCTCGAGTAGACCACCACGTAGCCCAAAGACATCGAGGTCCATCGATGATGATCCGCCCACGACGGCAACGCTGACGGCAACCCACACAACCACCCAGGTCCGTCAGCGCACGCGAGCGTCACTTTCGGTGAACATATGTCGGCCGTGCCCTCCGGTGATGCCGTAGCAAACCATCACCCTAAGTAGCGGGGATTGGGCCGGTACTCGCCTGTCAACACGCCGTTATCATCGACCTTCCACGCGCCGATAATTGCCTCTGGGGGCACCCGTTGGTCTGGGTGAAAGTCACCGTCTATCTCGTAAACCCAGCCGCCCGGCACACGTCGAGCTTCTTCCACCAGTTGTGGTTTCGGTTTGCGCGGCTCAGCCATGGCGCAGCTTCCTCACAGACACAAGTTGCTCATCGACCGTGCAAATTTCGGAACAATCAGTCGATGCGAAGATGTCAACGAGTTGTGGACGCTGCTCGCCGCCGGCAAAATGCCGGTACGCCTTTCGGCCGCCGCCCATCTGACGCGCCATCCCTGACGGGTATACGTCACACCGAGCGCCTTCGCAACACAGCGATATGCCTCGTAGCTCTAGTTGTCGCCGGACGACCACAAGGCATTCGAACAAATCGTTCTCCTGCGCCTCCACCACCGTGCCGTCGTCAAGCCAGACCTCCAGCTGCCACGGTGGAGCGACAGAAAATGTCAGCTTCGCGTCGTGAAAAAGTGACGAACCGCTAACCGGCACCCGTGATTTCTCGGTTGTCATCTCCCATACCCCGGATTCGGAATCCACCTGCCTGATGGCAGCGTACAGCCCAAAATGCAACTAGGACTAACACCACCCGGTACTGCGATCTCGGCCTCATCTGGGAATGGAGACTTGCTACCGAGCACTCGATTCACATCGACACCCTTGCCAGTCCGGATCGTATACACATTGGGCCCGAAACCTTCCGCGACCTTTCGGTCCAAAGATGTTGAGACATAGCCGCTGGTGGCGTGGTTTTCGCCCGTCGCATGACCCATCAAGTCCATGTCGTTGCCCCAAGGCTCGAACCCCTTCTCGAAGATTTCGTCTGGTCCCCTCGCGTCGCCACGGAAAGTAACACCTCCCTCTCCGCCGCAGTTGTGCACCAGTACCGGAGTGTTACCTGCGAGCACATAGTATGTGTGGGTCTGATCGACGGTGAGGTTGTGGACGATGGCGTGCTGGGTGTGGGCGTGGGTGCCCGCCACCTGGACGAGGCGTCCGTCGGCGGTCTTGAGCCACTGGCCGTGGCGCAGTCCGGCCGCGTCGATCCAGCGGCCGCCGAGGGTCTCCGCCCGGCCGTCGTCGTCGACCCAGAAGGGGTGGGCGTCGGTGGCGATCAGCGGCTCGTCCGAGCCGGCCACCCTGATGTCGATCAGGGTCTTCTGGCCGTCGCCGGTGATCAGCGCGGTGACCGCCCGCGGCGCGCTCTCGCCGGTCTCCGGGTCGGTGGCGGCCACCCGGTCGCCGAGCTCCACCTTCTCGATCGGTTTGGTGGTGCCGTCGGCCATCAGCACCGGCGTGCCGTCGACGAAGCTGTTCGGCGAGCCGCAGCCGCCCGGGCGCTGCGGCTTCAGGCCGAGCGGGTCGGTGTACGCGGTCGGCTGGTTGCCGGCGTACGCGTAGGAGTTGGTGCCACCGCCGGCCAGGCCGAGCGGGTCCTGGCTGATGAAACGTCCGGCGGACGGCTGGTAGTAGCGGTTGCGGTAGTAGTGTAGTAGTAGAGCCCGCTGCCGTCGTCCTCGCGCCCGGTGAACCGGTACGGGTTGCCGCCGTCGTCGCCGGTCGTGGTGGTCGTCCCGAACGGCTGGTAGCTGTATTCGCCGGTCACCGTTCCGGACGGGTCGGCCGTCCCCAGCGTGCTGCCCAGCCCGTCCCGCAGCAGGGTCTTCGAGCCGGCGCTGGTGGTCCGGGTGAACGTCTCGTCCAGGCCGCCGGTGAGCAGGTTCGCCGACGGCGTGCTCCCGGCCAGCTCCTGCACCGGGTCGAGACCGTCGTACAGGTAGCCGGTGGTGGCGTCGTTGCTGGTCCGGCTGCCGCGCCGGCCGAGACCGTCGTATCCGTACTCGACGGTCAAGCCCGGTTTGACGGTCCGGGTCAGTTCGTTGCGGGCATTCCAGGTGTACGTCGTCGTGCCGTCGCCGGTGAGGTTGCCGTCGGCGTCGTACGTGTTCCCGGCGAGCTGGTTCGCCGCGTCGAACGACACCGGGCCGTAGGCGGCCGGGATGTCCGCGCGGGCGTAGCTGCCGCCCACGTGGATCGGCCGGCCCGCCGGGTCGTAGCCGTAGGTGAGGTTGCCGAGGGTGGCGCTGCCGTTGGTGTACGTGATGCCGGTGAGCTGGCCCGCGTCGTCGTACCCATAGGTCTGGGTGACGCCCGGCAGGGCGAGCGTCTTGCGCCGGCCCACGGTGTCGTAGCCGATCGCGGCGGTGCGGGTGCCGTCGGTCTGGGAGACCAGCTGGTCGTTCCGGTTGTAGCCGTAGGTCACCGTGGGTTGCCCGGCCACCGTCATCGTGGTCCGGCGGTCACCGGCGTCGTAGGTGTAGTCGATCCGCCCGCGGGGCCCGGTCTCCCGGGTCGTGCGGTCGAAGTCGTCGGGTGTGAACGTGGTCGTGCCGCCAGTGGTGTCGGCGATCGAGAGGACCCGGTTGCCGGCGTCGTAGGTGTAGGTGATCGAGCTGTCCGACCCGTACCGGATCGAGGTCTTTCGGTCGAGGTTGTCGTAGGCGAACGTGGTGGTCCGGCCCTGGGCGCTGGTGACCGTGTCCGGGTTGCCGTTGCGGTCCCAGGTGTAGGACGTGGCCCGGTTCAGCGGATCGGTCTGCCGGGTTGGCCGGTCCGAGGTGTCGTATGTGTAGGTGGTGATCCCGCCCCGCGGGTCGGTGACCTTGGCGAGGTTGCCGTTCGGGTCGTACTCCATGGTGGTGAGCCGGCCGATCGGGTCGGTGACGGTCAGGGGCCGGCCCATCGCGTCGTAGGTGCTCCGATCGGCGCTGCCCTGGGCGTCGAACGCGGCGGTCACGTACCCGGCCGCGTTGGTGAACTGGCGGCTGACCCGGCCGATCTGGTCGGTGGCGGTCACCGGGACCCCGGCGGCGTACGTGAAGGTGGCGCTCTTGCCTGCGTTGTCGCTGACCGCGGTGGCCTGGCCGGCCGAGTTGACGGTGAAGGTCGTGGTCCGGCTCTCCGGGTCGGTCACTGTGCGCAGCGCGTTGTTCTGGTACGTGAACGTGGTGGCCCGTTGCAGCGGATCGGTGACCTTGCTGATCTGGTCGAACGGGCCGCCGTACTCGGTCGTGGTGGTGCGGACGCGGGTGGTGCCGGCCAGTTCCGTGATCGTGGTCGGGTTCCCGTTGCCGTCGTAGGCGACCGTGGTCCGCCGGCCGAGCGCGTCGACCACGTCGGTCGGCAGGTTGGTGCTGCTGTCCCGCGTGATCGTGGTGACCTGCGCATCGGCGGTTCCGTACGCGGCGGTGTCACCGACCGCGAAGCCCGCGGAGTTGAACACCACCCGACGCACGTGGCCCTTCGGGTCGGTGAGCCGGGTCTCGGCCACCTGCCCGCCCGAGCCCAGGGTGTAGTCGAAGGTGTAGACGCCGCCGTCCGCGGTGGTCTGGGTGCGGACCCGGCCGTTGGTGTCGTACGTGTTGGTCATGTAGACCGTCTGCCGCGCGTCCTTGACCGTGGTGAGGCGACCGGCCGAGTCGTACGTGTAGGTGGTGACCCCGCCGTTGGCGTCGGTCACCGTCCGCAGGCGGCCGGTGCTGTCGTACGTGTACGAGACGCTGTGCCCGGCGTTGTCGGTCGCCGCGGTGACCCGGTTGGCCGAGTCCCGGGTGAACGAGATCCACCGTCCGTTCGGGGAGGTGACCTGGGTGATCGGGCCACGGTTGCGAGGCGCGCCGTCCGGGTCGGGTGCAATCGGAGCGCGGGTGATCGTGATGGTGTTGCCGAACTTGTCGCGGATTGCTTGAAGCGGCGACTCCTCGCCGAACACGTACGTGGTGCCGTCGCGCATCCGCAGGTCGAAGCCGTTGCCGTTCCAGGCCAGGATCGACTTGTTGAACGCGGTCGGGGTGGGATCGGCCTCGAAGACCGCGGTGACGTAGTCGAGGCCGCCGGTCCCGCCGGGGCTGATCCGGTGGTAGTGGACCTGGCCGCCGTCCGGCAGCACCACGATGCCGTCGACCCACTGGTTGTTGGAGTAGAGCCCGAGGTCGTAGTCGAAGTTCGCGCCGATGCCGAAGGTGCGCCGGCCGACGTCGGACTGCTGGTAGGTGCGCGTCACCCCGATCGGGAGCACGTCGTCGACGGCCAGGTCGGTCTGGGTGTCGACGAGCAGGCCGCTGCCGAGGTCGACAGGGTCGGCGTCCATCGCGCCGCCGCCGGGCTTCGGCGCCTGCACGGGCGGGGCGTCGACGCCGGGGGTGATCAGCATGGCCCCGGTGAACTGGTAGACCTCGGTCTTCCGGTCGGGCACAACGCTGCGGCCGTCCGGGGTGACCGTGCCGTGGCCGTACACGAACCAGCCGCGGTCCTTCGGTTCGTAGTGCCAGAAGTCCATGACCGCGCCGGGGCGGCTGTGGGTGAAGTTCGGGTAGTCGATGCGGGCGCCGGTCGGGAAGACGTACGCGCTGCCCGGCTGGACCGTGAAGTACGCGGGCACCTGGGACTTGGGCAGCGGGAACGGCGGCCGGTCGACGGGGATCGCGGTGATGCCCAGTTCGGTGACGACCTTGCCGTTGACGTCGCGGACAACCGCGCCGGCCGGCAGGTGCACCTTGAGGCCGGGGATCGCCGGGGTGCCGATCACCACCTCCTTGGTGGCCGGCGACGGGAACCTGACGGTGTGCGCGGTGTCGAGGCGGGTCAGCCAGATCGGGTACGTCAGCGCGGTCGTCGTGCCGGCCAGGACGTCGACGCCGATGTCGTGCAGGCCGAAGACCCGGCCCGGACGGCTCGCGCTCGCCCCGTCGACCCGCAGCACCCGGTGCCCGGCGCCGACCCCGGCCAGCAGGAACTGCCCGGTGTCGTCGGTGGTCGCCCGGACCGTGTCGATGCTGACCGTGACTTTGGCCAGCGGCCTGCCGTCCAGGGTGAGGATCCGTCCGGCCAGCGCGGTGACGCCGGCCCCGGCGCGCAGGGTCGCCGGGCGGGCGGCCGGGGCGGCCGCACGGTGGGTGGTCCAGCCCTGGCCGGCCAGGTTGCGCTTGTCCGGCGCCCAGATCTCACCACCGGCGCTTGCCGGCACCGGGCCCTTGGCCGGCAGCGGAACCGTCTCGGCGGGCCGCTTGGCCGTCAGGGCCGGGATCGGGCGGGCGGCCGGGCCGGGCTGCAGCCGCGGGAGGTCCTATCCGCGGACCGGTGCGCCGGTCGTCCTGGCCTCGGCCAGCGAGGTGCGGGTCACCAACGTGAAGGTCGCCGCGCCGGTGGCCGAGTACGGCGAGATCATCAGCGTGTACGTGCCGGTCGACGGCAGCGCCGCGATCGGGAAGCTCGCCTGTCCGGAGGTCGAGCTCAGCACCGTGCCGTCGGGCCGCAGCACCTGGACGTTCGGGTAGAACGGCAGGGTCACGTTGGTGCTGTTCAGGGTGAGCAACTGCCCGGCGGTTCCGGAGTACGTCATCCGGGTGCTCTGGCCGAGCCGGCTGAACGTCACCGTCTTCGCCGAGTTCAGCGTGATCGTCCCGGAGTTGGTCTGGTCGGACAGCGTGACCGCGATCGCGCCGGCCCCGAACGTCATCGACCCGATGATCAGCCGGTAGGTGCCGGCCGTCGGCACGGTCGCGTCCCAGCTGCCCCGGTTCGCGATGTTGATCTGGGAATCGGAGATCTCCAGGCCGGCCGAGCTGATCAGCCGTACCCGCAGGAGGGTCCCCGTCGCGAACGTCGAGTTGCTGAACCCGGCGGTCAGCCGCTCACCGGCCGTGGCCGTCACGGCCAGTTCGGCGTACCGCCCGGCCGAGGAGATGGTGACGGTCTTGGCCGCCGCTCCGGGCGCGAGGGTGCCGGCGTCGACCCGTTCCAGCAGGGTGAGCTGCGCCGATCCGGTCTCCGCGATCGGCTCGACCACCACCTGGTAGGTGCCGGTCGTCGGCAGCGGATCGAGGTCGAGCTGGGTGGTCGACGGGGTCGCGTCACGCAGGGTGGTGCCGTCCGGGTTGACGAACCGCAGGTTCAGTGCGTGCGGGAAGGTGTACGAGCCGAATGAGAGGCTGAGCCGCTGGCCGGTCGTGCCGGAGAAGGTGAACCGGGTCGTCTGGGCCGGGCGGGTGACCGAGATCGTCCGGGCGGTCCCGATCGTCAGGGCCCCGCCGCTGATCTCCTCGGACATGGTTACCGTGACCGCGCCGGTGCTGACCCCGTCGGTGGCCCGCAGGACCAGCCGGTACGTCCCGGCCGTGGCGAGGGTGTTCCAGAACCACGACTGCGAGGCGACGGTCTGCTGGACGATGGCCTGGCCGTTCGGGTCGAGGATCTGCGCGCGGACGGTCGCGCCGGTCGGGAACGTCCAGCCGGTGAAGCCGAACGCGAGCCGCTGACCGGCCGACGCGGTGAACGTGAGTTCGGCGCTCACGCCGGCCTGCCCGATCGTCACGGCCACGCCGGAGCCGGTCGTGGTGAGCGTGCCGGAGCTCTGCCGCTGGGCCAGGGTGCCGGTGAGCGACCCGGTGCTGGAGAACACGTCGAAGACCAGGGTGTACGTCCCTGTGGTCGGCAGCGCCGGCAGCTCGTAGCGGTACAGCCCGGGGTTGAGGCTGGTCAGCAGCGTGCCGTCCGGCCGGTAGACCTCGAGGCGCGGCGGGCCGTAGGTCATCGTGTAGGCGGTGAACTCGAAGTCGAGCAACTGACCGGCGGTGCCCGCGTAGGTCAGCGTCACGTCCTGGCCGGGACGGCTCACCGTGGCCGACCTCGCGACGCCGAGCGACAGCGCGCCGGCCGCCAGCCGGCTCGACGCGGTGACCGTGACCGAGTGCTAGCGGACAGTGAAAAATCCTTGTTGACGGACAGTTGAGTCCCTGCTCGTGGACAGCAGAATTCCTGCTGGGCGGTCAGGTGATCTCCGTCTCGGCCACGTGAAAGTGGATCTCTCCGGCCGGTTCGATTGCTGGTTGCTGACCTTTGCAACCGACCAGAGCCGGAGAGACCGTGACCAAGTCTGCCAGGGAGATCATGGAAATCTTGGAGTCGTACGACCTGACCCGCTGCGCGCATTCCGCAGCGCAGCTGGCCGGGTGTGACGCGAAAACAGTGAACCGGTATGTCACGTTGCGCGATGCCGGTGGCGGGGACCCGCTGGTGCGGGCAGCCGCGCCGCGGCCGAAGCTGATCGACGCGTTCCTGCCGAAGGTGGAAGAACTCGTCGATCGGTCGAAGGCGAAGATCCGCGCGGACAAGGTCCACGAGCGGTTGCTGGCGATGGGGTTCACCGGCACCGAACGCACGACCCGGCGGGCGGTGCGTGAGGCGAAGATCGCCTGGCGGGCCGGGCGGCGGCGCACGTATCGGCCGTGGGTGACCGAGCCGGGCCTGTGGCTGCAGTTCGACTGGGGCGACGGGCCCCGGATCGCCGGGCGCAAGACGTATCTGTTCTGCGCGTGGCTGGCCTGGTCGAGGTTCCGGGTCG
>DASRYP010001016.1:0-3747 GCA_035687165.1 Actinoplanes sp.
GTGCGGGTTGTCGAGCGGGCGGATGCAGTCCGGGTTCGTGTTCACGACGCCCGTGAGCTGCTCGCCGAGCGTCATGCCGGAGACCATCGGCGCATCGAGATCGAGGATGCCCGGCCGCTTCGCCAGCTCGGCCAGGATCGCCGGGATGCCGCCGGCGGCGCCGACGTCCTGCATGTGCCACTGCCGGTTGCCGTCGTACGCCGGCGAGATCTTCGCGAGGTGCGGCGTGCGCTCGGCCACTTCATTGAATCGGGCCAGCGGGTAGTCAACTTCGGCCTCGTTGGCGAGCGCGAGGACGTGGAGCACCGTGTTCGTCGAGCCGCCCATCGCGACGTCGAGCGCGACCGCGTTCTCGAAGGCGGAACGGTTGGCGATGCTGCGGGGCAGGACCGACTCGTCATCGTGCTCGTAGTAGTCCTTGGCGATCTGGACGATCAGCTCGCCGGCCTTCTCGAAGAGCTGCTTGCGCGAGGCGTGCGTGGCCAGGGTCGAGCCGTTGCCGGGCAGGGCCAGGCCGATCGCCTCGGTCAGGCAGTTCATCGAGTTGGCGGTGAACATGCCGGAGCAGGAGCCGCAGGTCGGGCAGGCCGAGCGCTCGATGACACCGAGCTGTTCGTCGGTCACATTCTCGTTGGCGCTGGCGCTCATCGCGTCGATCAGGTCGAGCTTCTCGTGCACGATTCCCTCGATGGCGACCGTCTTGCCGGCCTCCATCGGGCCGCCCGAGACGAACACCGTCGGGATGTTGAGGCGCAACGCGGCGATGAGCATGCCGGGGGTGATCTTGTCACAGTTCGAGATGCAGACCAGGGCGTCGGCGCAGTGAGCGTTCACCATGTATTCGACCGCGTCGGCGATCAGCTCGCGGCTGGGCAGCGAATAGAGCATGCCGCCGTGGCCCATCGCGATGCCGTCGTCGACCGCGATCGTGTTGAACTCACGGCCGACGCCGCCGGCCTGTGCGATCGACTCGGCGACCAGGCCGCCCATGTCTTTCAGGTGC
The DNA here is from genome assembly GCA_035687165.1 of Actinoplanes sp. Lineage (GTDB taxonomy): Bacteria > Actinomycetota > Actinomycetes > Mycobacteriales > Micromonosporaceae > Actinoplanes. Next base: position 1,004 of record DASRYP010001016.1, read on the forward strand.
ACATGACCCGGTACGAACTGGGTGTAGCTGTTGGCGATGGCCACGATGGGCTTGCCGAAGTCGTCGTCGGTCATCCCGGTAGCGCGCCAGAGGGCACGCGCGCCGGCCATGGTGCGACCGTGGGTCGAGGTCCGGGAACGCAGGTCAGGCATCCCCTCATAGTGCCACTGTCCGAGACGAAAACTGCCCGCGTTGTCCACAGGCCGGGATCAAAGGTCTCCCCAAACGCTGCGAGATCCGGCACAGTATCCGGGTGCACTCACCGTCCGGCGTGGAGCTGGCCGGGCTGGCGAGCCTTCTGGTCGCGGTCCCGGCTGTCGCTCTGCTGGGCGCCTCCGGCCGCCGCCACACCGGCGCGGCCCGTCGCGCCCACCTGCTGCTGGCCGCCGGGGGTGCCGTCGCGACCGCGGCTGCCCTCGCCGGCCTGCTCACCGTTCTCCTCACCACCGACCCGCCACCGCGGACGGGCCTGGGCACAGCGGTCGCCGCCGGCACCGCGATCGGCGTCGTCCTGCTGCTGGTCGGCACCGCCGCGCTGCCCGGCGCCGCCGAAAATCCGGGCGCCGCCGGGCGCCACCTGCTCGACGGCTTGGTGGTCGCGGCCTCGATCTGGTTCGTCGGCTGGGTGCTGCTCAGCTCGCCGACCCGCGTCCTGGGCGACGCGACACCGATGGGCTGCCCGTCCGTGCTGGTCCCGGCGGGGCTCGCGGCCTTCTCACTCGGCCTCACCGTCGTGCTGGCCCTGCGCGCCCACCGGCCGCGGCTGATGACCGTGCGGGTGGCCGGCGGAGTGACCTTGGTCGCGCTCGCGGCGGTCGCCATCGCCGGCGGCATCTGCCAGGACTGGGACGGCGTGGTGCTGGCCGGTGCGCCGGCCCTGCCGGGCGGCCTCTTCGCAATCGCGCACGCGGTCAAGATCGCCGACCGCCCGGTGCGGGTGACCAGGGACGTCGCCGACCGCGGCTCGGCCTACGCGGTGGTTCCGATGGTCGTGATGGTCGCCACGCTCGGCTATCACCTGAGCCGCGGCGGCGACGTCGACGTGTATGGGTTCGTCGGCGCCAGCGTCGCGGGCTTCGCGATGGTCGGACGGCAGATCCTCGCCCTGCGCGATGTGCGGCGCTACACGCTGGAGCTGCGTTCCCGGGAGGCGCACTACCGCGAGCTGGCCCACACCGACCCGCTGACCGGCCTGGCCAACCGGCGCGGCCTGCAGCGGGCGCTGCGCGAGAGCGGCGAGGCGCTGGTGCTGGTCGGGATCGACCTCGACGGCTTCAAGACGGTCAACGACATGCGGGGGCACGACGTCGGCGACGCGGTGCTGACCGCGGTGGGCGACCGGCTGCGGCGCAACCTGCTCGACAGTGATGTGGCCGCCCGGCTGGGCGGGGACGAGTTCGCCATTCTCATGCGCGGCACGGCCGACGAGGCGATGCTTACCGCGCACCGGCTGCTGGCCGTGCTCGGGGAGCCGTACGAGGTGGATGGTGGCTCGGTGTTCCTCTCGGCCAGCCTGGGTGTGGCCGACACCGGCGACATGATCCGGGATGCCGACGTCGCGCTGCGCTACGCGAAACAGCGCGGCAAGAACAGGGTGGAGCGCTACCAGGCGCGCTACGACGAGGTGCTGCGCCGCCGGGGCACGCTCGAGAACGAGCTGCGGCACGCGATCGACCGCGACCAGCTGCGGCTCGTCTTTCAGCCGGTGGTGGCGCTGCCCTCGATGCGCCCGGTCGGCGCCGAGGCGCTGCTGCGCTGGCACCACCCGACACTCGGCTCGGTGCGGCCCGACGAGTTCATCCCGGTGGCCGAGGAGTCGGGGCTGATCAACCGGATCGGCTCGTGGGTGCTCGAACAGGCCTGCATCCAGCTCGCCGACTGGCTGGCCAAGGGGCACGACGTCTGGGTCTCGGTCAACCTCTCGCCCAACGAGCTGCACGCCGCCGACTATGCGGGCCAGGTCGCCGACGTCCTCGACCTGCACGGTGTCCCGCCGCAGCGGCTGGTGCTCGAGGTGACCGAGCACGCCGTCGCCACCGACATGGAGGAGCTGATCAGCCGGCTGGCCGAGCTGCGGGCCACCGGGGTGCGGATCGCGCTGGACGACTTCGGCGCCGGCTATTCGTCGCTGGGTCAGCTGCGCACGCTCCCGGTCGACATCCTCAAGATCGACCATGCGCTGGTGGCCGAGCCCGAATCGCGTACGGGCACGGCGGCCCCACTGGTCGACGTGGTGGTGCGGCTCGGTCATCGGCTCGGGCTCGAGGTGCTGGCCGAGGGGATCGGCACCCCGGCGCAGCGAGCCGTGGTCGAGGAGGCGGGTTGCCGACTGGGCCAGGGCTCGCTCTTCGGCTGGGGCGTTCCGGCCGAGCACCTCGAGGCGCAGCTGCAAACCCTGCGGCAGAGCGGCACCCGGCCGTTGCCGGCACCGCGCTCGACCCCGCCGGTAGACGCCGCTCCGCGCAGCCAGGTAGTCATGCTCGGGCCCGGGATGCGCCAGCTCAGGGCGCTGCTGCCGAGCGATCCGGGGTTCGGCGTTCCCACCGGCGAGGGAACCAAGTGATCAAAATGTGGGATCAGTTGACTCATGGCGTGAGATGGGGCAAGGTGGGCAGCATGTACTTCGCGTCCCGAGTACTTATGTGAGCGCACTCCTGCCGTCGCTGATTCAGACGGTGTGAGTGCGCTAGGTCCCGTGCTTCCGGCACGCGGGCCTTTTTTGTTGCTCACAAACAGCTTGCTCG
>DASRYP010001017.1:0-6402 GCA_035687165.1 Actinoplanes sp.
CCAGCCGAGGGTCGCGTGCGAGGGGCAGCCCTGGAGTGCGACCGGGGCGCCGCCGGGCGCGTACGCGTCGCCGCAGTGCAGTGATCCGTCGAACGCCTCGGCCGCGGTGATGTGCGCGTGGGCGTCGATCCAGCCGACCAGTTTGCCGTCGGCGTCGACACCGGGCGCCGCGGTTCCGCTGACACCGGTGTCGATGTCCGGAACGGCCACGCACCCACTGGCCGGGGCGAGCACGACGGTCGAGCCACTGTTGCCCGCGCCGAGCCCGCCGAGGTAGACGCCCATCTGCTGCCCGGTGGCGGTGGACACGAAGCGGTACCGGCCGTCGGCGACAGTGACCGTCCAGTCGGCCCGATCACCGTACGCGTCACCGGCCCACACCCAGCCGAGCACGCTCTGGTACGGCGGCTTGCCGGTGGAGTCCCGCAGCAGGTAACGGCCGAGCTGGGTGGCCTCGAAACGGAACGGCTCGGCACTCGACAGGCTGCTGGTGAAGCCGTAGCCGACAGTGGCTCGCTGCACATATCCGCGGGACGTCGATCCCTCGAACACCTGAAGCGTCGCGCAGGCGCCTTCCAGGTCGTGCGCCGGGCTCCAGGCGGCAGCCGCGGCGGCGGCGGGCGCGGGCAGCGCTCCGGTGAGCCCGAGGACCAGGAGGCCCGCAACCAGTCCGCGCAGTCTCGTCATGGACGCCCCCTCCGCTGAGCACTGTCGGGCGAGTGTAAGAAACGTCACACGTCATTGATAGAGGTAAATGTGAGATTTTCTCTCAGACGCTTTCTGCGCCGAAGCGGCTGGAATCTCACAGGCAGCCCACAGGTATCGGACCTCGGTTTCTTAGGTTCCTGACCGATGGTGGGGCCATGACCTCGGCAGTCACCCCGCCCTTCGCTGCCTCGGCTCAGGCACCGGCGTCGCCCGCGAGTTCATCTCCGCCGCGCCGGGTGACGCCGAGATGGTGGGGTGATGTCGGTGGCCTCGGCGCCGGCACAAGCCTGCTGATCGTGACCGCCGGCACCCTGGCCGGTGGTCCTGCTCGCCTGCGGAATCGGCGTCACCCCAATGATGTCGCTGCTCGGCGAACTCTCGTACGCCCCGGGCGAAGCGACTCTGATCTACCGCGCCCGCACCGATGCCGAGGTCGCGTTCCGCGCCGAACTGGAGTGGTTCGCCGCCCACCGCGGCGTGCGGATCGTCTACCTGTTCGGCCCACGTGCCGACCGGCCGTCGTGGCTGCCCGGTCAGTTCGCCGAGCACGGCGACGCCGAAACGCTGCGCGAGATCGCCCCGCGGATCACCGCCTCACACGTCTACCTGTGCGGACCCGACGCCTGGACCCGAGCCGCCCGCGCCGCCGCGGACGCCGCCGGAGTCAAACCCGAGCATCTGCACACCGAACTGACGTCGCGGTCCCGGTCTACCCGTCCAAGAACGGCCGCGACCAAGAAATCAACGCCGACGCGCTGCCGGTCCTCCGGCAGGAGACCCTGACCGCGCAGAGTGCGAACATCGACACGGTCTCCGGCGCCACCGTCACCAGCGACGGCTACCTGGAATCGCTGCAGTCCTCCCTCGACGCCGCCCACCTCGCGTGACCACCACACGGCTGTTCCCCGACGCGCCTGGGTCGGGTCGAGATTGTCGCGTTGGGGCCGCCGCTCGTCCGGCTCATGGCCCTGGGTGAAATCCCGCATGGTCACCACAAAACCCTGGACCAAACGGTCCGCGCGCAGGTCGCGGTACGTGGCTTCGACCAGCACCTGGCTGCCGTCGGCCCGCACCAGCGAGCAGAACACCACACCGCCGCCGGGGCTGCCGAAGGCCTGACGCAGCTGCTCGCGGTCGCCCGGATGCACCACATCGTCGAGCGTGGCCAGCAGCGGAAGGTCGTCGACGCCGAGCAGTTCGCGCAGCGCCGGACTGGCATATCGGATGCGCTGATCCTCGTCGATCACCACCATGATGTCCGCGCTGTTCCGGATCACCGAGCGCAGGTAGAGGTCACTGTCGCGGCGTCCGACCTCCTCCACCAGGGAGATGCGATCCAGGGCGAGCGCCGCTTGACCGGCCAGAACCTCAAGGGCGTCGCGAGTGGCGGTGAGGGTGTCCCGGCGACCCACCAGGATCAAGGCTCCACCGCCGGGTCGGGCGACAGCGAGCGGTTCCAGCCAGAGCGGACAGACCAGTGTGGCGTAGTCGTGGACCGCCTCCTCGATCCACCAACTGCGGTGCGGTGGGCCGGCTCGGGGGTCGGGCACCGCTTCGAGCGGGAGCTGGCGGTCGTCGACGGCAAAGACGGTGCTGCGGATAGCGTCCGGTGGCATGAGCTGGGCGATCGCGGCTCGGACGGCCTCGTCCACGGCCGGTGTGTCGGCGGCGGTGACCAGCGCGGCGCTCGCCTGCCGCAAGCCCCGCTCACGCGTCAAGGCCTGGCTGTTCAGGGTCACCGAGTCGGTCAGCCGGGTGATGGTCAGGAGCAGTGTGATCGCACCAGCCACGGCGATCACCACGCCGTCGCCGACCGTGCCGTGGACCGCCTCGATCAGCAGAACGACCGGCGGGGTGGCGACCGAGACGACCAGCAGCGTCGCCCAGCGCCCAAGCCACGGGCTCGGACGCGGCGTCGCGGGTTCGGTGAGCCTGACCATCGACGGGTGCAGCGCGGCGGCTCCCCAGGCCACGTAGAGCGCCACGAACCCGGATTCGCTCAGCCGGCCCGGCCACAGCGGCTGCGAGATGTCACTGGCCAAGACGCCCACCGCACCGATGACCAGCAGCGCGGCCGCCGGGTTCCGGCCCGCGGCGACCAGCACACGGGCGACAACCGCGAGGAGCAGCAGGGCTCCGATGACGTACGCCCCGGAGATGCTCCCGATCTGGGCCGCGTCACCGATGACGAACACCCAGACCACCAGCAGCGTCGAGCACGCGAACGCGAGCAGGTCGATGAGCCGTGCCCGATCGACGAGAATCGCACCGCCGCGGGTCAGCTGCAGCAGACTGCCGGCGACCAGCACGAACATGGCGTAGAAGCAGATATCGGCCACGCCGGGGCGGTTCAACGCGGTCAACACGTCGCCGGCGGCACTCGCCACGATGGCGCCGGCGAGCAGCAGCCAGGGTCCGATCCGGGCGGGTCGGTGACGACGGACGCCGTAAACGATGGCGGTCGCGCTAGCGATTCCCAGCACAGTCCATTCGATGGCCCTCAGCACGCCTAACTACTACCAACGGCGTAGCTGTGTGTCCATGTCCTTGGTGGCGTGGCGCTTGGCGCTACCGGCCACCGCGTCACCTGTCACGGGCTGCGACGCGCCGCTGGGACGCGCCGATCAAGGGTCGACAAAACGTACCCGTTCGAGACCGGTGTCACGGGCGTGCGGACGAACCCATGAACGCACCGCCGGCCCGCGATAGTGCGGACCACGTACGGGTCGAAGACGTGGGTGACCACACTGCCCGCCGGGTTCCGAGTCGCGTATCGGGACGGGCTCACCGGCCGGGACCCGGAATCACTTCGGCACAGAGGCCGTCGACCGGTCCAGCGTGCGGCCGTCGCCGTCCGCGTCGGCGGCACCAGACTCGTCACGCCAGTCCGACAGAGTACACCTCCAGGCAGCGAAGCCGCAACCTCGTGCGAATCTGAACTACGCACGGTCGCCGGCCATCCTCGACCGCCCGGCCGGAGATCCGGCATGAGTGGCCGCGGCACAGAACTCCCCCGCCCCAACCTATGGACCGTGCGAGCAGCAGATCGCCAGGCCTACCGGGGCTGGCAGCGCTTCTGACGGCGATCCCGGTCATCGTGTGGGGTTGGACCTGCCGTCGTCCGGTATGACAACCACAGGACACGGCGCGTGCTGCGTACAGTGCTGGCTGACTGATCCCAGGAGCATGCCGGCGAAAGCACCGTGGCCACGGCTGCCGACCACCAGGAGTTCGGCCCCGGCCGCGGCCTCCAGCAGGACCTGCGCGGCGGGACCGTGAACGACCTTGAGGCGTACGTCGACAGGTTGCTCCGCCGTCCCGACGGCCTCCGCGACGGCTTCGGCGAGGGCCTTCTCGGTGATGGCGGCGACGCTGTCGTCGGGCGCCGGGAACGGGATCGCACCGTACGAGTATTCGTAGGTCGCCGGCTGCCGCCAGGCGGCCACTGCCTCGACTCTCGCGCCGGTCAGCCGCGCCTGGGCCAGCGCCCACCCCAGTGCGGCCCGGGAGCCGGGCGAGTTGTCGACGCCGACGACGATGTATCGGTCTTCGAGAGGTGTCTGGTCGCTCATGTCTACCTTCCAGCGGTGTCTGGTGCTTCCAGCGGTGTCGGGTGCGGTTCGCTCAGACAGTTCGGGCGAGCTCCGGAGCAGGCGTGGGTGGACCGGTCGGGCCGGGGCCGGGCTCGTCGTCGCCTTGGTCCAGCCGGAACGGTGGGTACTGGCCGGTCAGCAGGGCCAGGTAAGCGATCGTCCGTAGGCTCCACCGGGCGATCCCGAGCATCAGGTCGTAGAGACCCCGGGGGTAGCGGCCGGTGAACAGCAGGCAGACGCCCGCGATGAGCAGGCCGAGGCTGACGGCGCCGAGCGGTGCCGAAGATCCGGCGCCGTCCTGGAACTGCCAGGTGGCGGGGCCGGTCAGCGCGGCGACGAGCAGCACGTGCGGGACGGCGAACAGCCAGGCCACCAGCGGCAGCCATCGGGGCAGCCGGGCGGGGGGATCGACCTGCAGCCGGGCCGGGTAGTCGGCGACATCGGCCAGGGTGAACGGCGGATACCGGTCCGTGCCCAGCACCTGGTAGCCGTAGTAGTTCACCCGCCAGCTCCACCGCAGCACGCCCACGTTGAACGCGAAGATCGCCGGCGGGTAGCGGCCGGTGAACAGCACCGCGACATAGGCCACCAGGGTCACGACGACGAATGCCATCCACAGCCCCAGCAGGAGCACGTAGTGCGGTATCAGCAGCAACCACTTCACCAGCCACAACCAGCGGCTGAGGTGGGGATCGCGGCGGGCGTGCACCTGGACGGGATAACGGTTCATGGCATCTCCGGCATCTGTTGCCTCGAGTAGACGTCGCGCCACCGGAAGCCGTCAGTGCCGAACGGCCCCTCTTACGGCATCGGTCAACGGCCTGTCGCACCTCAGCGTGACAGGGAGGCAGGTGCCGAGATGGGGATCTCGTTGTGGGCCATGAGGTCGTGCTGGTGTCGTGTCCGTGCACGCAGCAGTGCCTTACGGATCTCGTCTCCGGCAAGCACCAGGAAGCCGCAGGCCACCAGGATCGCCCAATCCGCTGCGGACAGCGGTGCCGTGTGGAACAGACGCTGCAGCAGAGGCACATAGCTGATCGCGCAGATCGCCACCAGGCTGAGGCCCTGGGCGGCGAACATCCGGCCGCTGGAACGCAGGCCGATGGTGACAATGCTGAGCCGGTCGCTGCGTACGGTCAGGCCGACGAAGATCTGGCTGAGCACGATGCCGGCCTGTGTCATGGTCAGGGCTTCCCGATAGACCGGGTGGTCCGCGGTGAAGGCGCTGAAGGGCAGCCCGGCACCGTGGATGTGCCAGAAGAAGACGGCGGTGACCCCGGCGGCCTGGATGCCGCCCAGGAAAAGGATCCGGCGGACGACCGCGGCCGAGAACAGCGGCTCCCGAGGACTACGCGGCGGCTTGTCCATGGTGCCGGGCTCGGGCTGTAGCGTGCCCAGCGCGAGTGCGGGCAGCACGTCCGAACCGAGGTCGATCGCGAGGACCTGCACGGCGGACAAGGGGACGAGCGGGAACCCGGCGAGCGTCGCCACGACAATGGGGACGAGCTCCCCGATGTTGGACGTGAAGACGTAGATGAGGAACGTACGGATGTTCTGGTAGACCGACCGGCCGCGTTCGACCGCGGCGGCGATGGAGGCGAACGAGTCGTCGAGCAGCACCATGACGGCGGCCTCGCGGGCGACATCCGTGCCGGAGGCGCCCATCGCGACGCCGATGTCGGCGCGGCGCAGGGCCGGCGCGTCGTTGGCGCCGTCGCCGGTGACGGCGACGATCTCCCCCAGGTCCTTGAACGCCGACACGACACGCATTTTGTGTTCCGGTTTCACCCGGGCGAACAGGACCGGCGACGGGTCGGCCAGCAGTGTCCGTAGCCCCTGTTCGTCGAGGCGGTCGAGGTCGGCGCCCGTCAGCGCGCGAGGGTGCACCCCGGCGATCAGTCCGACCTTGCGGGCGATCGCTTCCGCAGTGAGCGCCGAGTCTCCGGTCACCATGACGATTCTGATTCCGGCGCGTTCACAGGTCGCGATCGCCGCGGACACCTCGGGGCGTGGCGGGTCGAGCATGCCGATGAGGCCGAGCAGGATCAGGCCCTGCTCGGCGTCGGCCTGAGCGGTGCCGGCCGGGACCGGCCGGTAGGCG
>DASRYP010001018.1:0-4168 GCA_035687165.1 Actinoplanes sp.
AGCCTCTCCGGAACGGCCGGTGCCAACGACGCTAGCGTGCAGCCGACGATGTGGAATCTGTGATATCCCTAGTGGCCCGGTCCGGGTGGGTGCGCTCCACACTGCACATCGCGCCCCGGGGAGGGTCGCCGCCCCCCGACGACGAGGCTCGGTGGGGGGCGCGGGTCAGCGGCGTCTGTCGAGGACTGGACCCTCGGACGCCGGGATCGAGGAATGGGCGCGAGAGCCCTCGTTGAGGACGTAGTGGGCGAGCTGTGTGCGAGAGGTCACCCTGAGCTTCCGGAACACCTTGTTCAGGTGGTACTCCACGGTCCTCGGACTGACGAACAGCTGAACGGCGATCTCCCGGTTTGCCTCTCCTCGGCTCACCAGAACGGCGATCTGCGCCTCCTGGGGGGTGAGCTCCTCAGGGGTTCCTAGCTCCCGCTTCCGAGTGTGCTCACCCGTGGCCCGCAGCTCCACACGCGCTCGCTCGGCGAAGCAGGGCAGGCCCATGCCGTCGAATATGTCGAGAGCTGCGCGCAGCTGATCACGGGCCTCCCGCCGCCGATGCTGGCGGCGCAGCCACTCACCATAGAGCAGGTGGGCACGAGCGAGTTGGGGAGCGGTCCGGGTCCGGCCGAGCAGGTGCAGCGCATCCTCATACTCCTGGCGGGCCTCGGCCGGGCCGACCAGCAGAGCCCGGGACCGGGCGAGCAGTCCCAAGGCCAGTGGAGTGCCGGTAGCGGGCGCGCGGTCCTCTAAGCGCTGGAGGGCGCGCTGTGCCAGGTCTTGCCGGCCAGCGCGGACAGCGGCCTCCACCAGGTCGGGTAATACCTGGGTCCCGACGAGCGGTGTGTCATCGGTGTACGCCGGGTGCAGGCGCTCCACGGCGGAGCCGTAATTGCCCAGACTGATCTCCAGGACGCCGAGCCAGTACTCCGCGAAGGCCGCCTCACCGGCGGCGCCCCTGCCGGGGGCGTCCTGTGCGACAGCCGCCGCGGTTGCCCGCGCCTCCGACTCCTGGCCGCTCAGCACGAGTACCGGCAATGTACCCGCGCCGGAGGGAGGCACAACGCCGGGATTATGGGTCGCCTCCGCCAGCTCGCGTACTTCCGACTCGGCCGCCCGCGCTGCGGCCAGTCGGCCGCCTGGCCCGTCGACCAGGGCGCTCCGAAAGCCGAGTGCGCCGGCCAGCTTGGCTAGCGCACCCCTCTCGCGGGCACGGTTCATCCAGTGCGTGGTCAGCCGATCCACCGCGGCGTCGTCCAACAGGTCGACTGCTCCGAGGGCGGCAAGTTGAAATCGCGGGAGGGCAACGTTCGGGTCCAGTTCATCCGCGAGGAAGGCCAGCACCGCGCGGCGCAAGGCCGGCACGGCCGGGGCGTAGCCACCCGTCACCCGTCCGGTGTAGGCCTGGAGTAGCAGATCGATGGTCTCGTCCGGAGGGTCTCCGGTGAGTGGGAGATCACGCGCTGTCCGTGCGATCTCGTGCAAGAGGGGGGTGCTGGACGCCCACCCGGCAAACACGGCCGCTTCCAGAGCGGAGAGTAGTGCGTCCCTCGTGGCACCCGGGTCGAGCGGCCGCAATCGTGTTGCCGCATCGACCAAGGCGGAGGCAGCCTTCCCCATCTGCCCGCGAGCGAGCTGGATCGTGCCCGCCACTCGGGTGGCCTGCGCTGTCGACTGCGGGTCGCGCAGGTCCTTGTTGGCCTCGACCAGCAGGGCGTCGGCTCGGTCGACCATCCCCGCGAGCAGGTGGGCCTGCGCTGCCGACAGCCGCCGCTCAGCCCGCCGTTCCTGATCGGGCGTCAGCAGCGCCGCGCGTTCGAGGAACGAGGCCGCGGTGGCATAGCCACCACGGCTCCCGGCCTGGTCGGCTGCCGCCGCCAGCCCGGCCGCGACCCCTTCGCCGGGCCTGGCGGCGGCTGCTGCCAGATGCCATGCCCGGGGAACTACATCGCGCTCCGGATCGCAGGCCGCCGCGAGGGCCCGGTGGGCCTGCCGCCGGTGGACCGCGGTCGCGGCGTAGTAGACCGCGGACCGAACGAGCGGGTGGAAGAACCGCACCTCCGGCCAGAACGCCACCAGTCCGGCCGCCTCCGCCGGCACCGCGGCGGACTCCGGGATGCCCAGCGCGGTGGCCGCCCGCCACAGGCGATCACCCGGGCCCGGCTGGTCCGCCGATGCCAGCAACAGCAGCGTCTGCGTGTCGGGGGTCAGGTCTCGCACCCGCCGCACGAACAGGACGTCGAGCTGGTGACCGACGGGCAGCGGCTCAGGCAGCGGCGCTCGTCCGCCGAGTTGCTCCGGGGTCAGCGCGCGGGCGCCTTCGACAATGGCAAGGGGGTTGCCACCGGTCTCGACGATGATTTGCGCCGCCACGTCCGCGTCGACCGGTCGGTTGATCGAGCTCTCAAGGAGTTCGTGCGCGTCCTCGGTCGGCAAGCCGGCGATTTGAAGACCCGGCAACGCCTGCAGGCGCGGGTCCGGTTCCGTCGTCTCCCTCACCGCGAACAGCATCCCGACCCGGTCGGCCAGCAGCCGGCGAGCCACGAAGTTCAGGATGTCGGCCGACTCGTCGTCCAGCCACTGCGCGTCGTCGACCACGCACAGTACCGGCCGCACCTCGGCCACATGGGCGAGGAGCGTCAGCACGGCCAGGCCGACCAGGAACAGATCGGCCGGCGGCCCGCTCACCAGCCCGAAGGCCACATCTAACGCCCGCCGCTGCGGCTCGGGTAATCGATCCGCAGCGGGTAGGAGGGGGACGAGCAGCTGGTGGACCGCGGCGAAGCCCATGGCCATCTCCGACTCAACCGCCACCATCCGGACGATCTGCAGGTCCTCGGCACGCTCGACCGCGTAGTCGAGCAACGCCGACTTCCCCACTCCGGGCTCCCCTCGGAGGATCAGTGCACCGCTCATACCGGCCCGAACGCTGTCGAGCACCTCGTGGAGCGCCTGCTTTTCCGCGTGGCGGTCAATCAACAGCACCCGACGTCCGCATCGCCGATCGCCCTTTTGTGTGACACGCAAAAATTATTCTGGAACGCTGGCCATTCGCCAAGGCCCGACGTCGGCGCTCTCACCGAACGGCAGGAGCCGCCCCGAGTCGTTATGCCGCTTATACCCGGTTATTGGTGAGCCGTGAACCAAGCAGGCGTTCACGCTGAGTGACGGCCGTTCCCGTCCCAGGGCCCGACGACGGACAATCCCTAGCCGCTGTCCAAAACCAGCGCTGTTTGAGTCCGATACTTATTCTGATCTGGCGGTGGGGGGAGTCTATCTGCGAGCTTGACGGCGAAGAGTCTAAAGACGCCCTGAAAGCTCTCTGTCGGCATGAGCCCAGTTCAGTGGACCGACAGGCCTTCTCCAGACCTCACCGCTGGCAGAAATAGATCCAATTTGGGAGCGGGAGGCCGCGGGTTCAAATCCGGCCACCCGACCATGATCCGGTGTTCGTGCTAGGCCAGGCGAAGCAGTTGTCGACTGCGGGAGGCGCGGTGGCGCTGCACCCGGCCCTGGGTTCCTCGTCGGACTCATCCGCCTTGTAACGAGAAGAAGGTACGAGGTGCAATATGAGAATGAATGCTTTTGACCGCGGCAAGGTCGAGCGCTTCGCGACGCTGCCGCCGGGTGAGGCATACCCGGAGGGGATCGATGCGGACGCCGAGGGCAATGTCTACGTAGTCACCGTAGGAGCGAACAAGCCGGACACGAGCCCAGGAAGTCTCTTTGTGTTCGACCCGAACGGCAAGCTCCTGCGGACCGTCCACACGGAGGGCACCAGTCCTTGGCTGCTTGACCTGCGTTTCCAGCCGAACACGGGCAAGCTGCTCGTAGTCGATTACCAAAACCCGAAGGTCTTCGCCGTCGATCCGAAGACGGGCGCTACCTCGGTGTTCATGACCGTTACGGGCGAGCACCCCGGCCTCGACGGGTTGACGTTTGATGCAGATGGCAACGTGTACGTGACCGACGCGCACCAAGGCATCATCTGGAGAGTCGGCAAGGAGGGCGGTGCAGCAACGGCCTGGGTCACGAGCCCGCTCCTCAAGCCAACAAGGCCGCCGCCCGCCATCGGCGCAAACGGCCTCGCGTTCAATAAGGAGCACACAGCGCTGTTCGTCGCCAACACCGCACAAGACACCATTATTAAGATACCGGTGAGCGGCTCACCACTTCA
>DASRYP010001019.1:0-15710 GCA_035687165.1 Actinoplanes sp.
CACTGCGCCGGCGGCGATCAACGCACTCCTCAGCGAGCACGCCGCGCAGCGAGCCCTCCCAGCCGATTTCGTCTCCCCGACTGATGACGACCACGCCGCAGCCTTACTCAATGCAGCCGAATATGCGGCTGCGCGGGCCGACAGCCGTCTCGCCGAGCTCGGCGAGGCCTCCGATAAGGCGCAAACCGAGCTGGCGGCTGCTCGGGGAAACGCCGACGGCTTCGCTGACCTAGCCGAGGATCTAGATGCCATCGACGGTGAAGAAGTGCCGGCCTTCTCCGAGAGTCTCGAGGCGGCGCGGGAGATCAGGCGGAGCCTGAAGACTGCCCTGAACGCAGCGGACGACAGCGCTGCGACCGAGCGCAACCGACGGGACCATGCCACGGAGGCAACGCGGCGGCACGCTGTGGACCCCAAGTTCCAGTTCCTCCAGTCGACCCTGCGCCAACAGATGTCCACGCTGAGCCGTGAGAGCCTGCCGGAGTACGCCGACGAGTGGATAACCGCACTCCGACCACGGCTACGGTCGCTGACCGACGAACTCGCTGGCATCGAACGGCATCGGGACATGATCAACGTTCGGCTGCACGGCATGGTTGGCGTCGCCTTCCGCACTTTGCGCAACGCGCAGCGGCTTTCCCGGCTGCCACAGGGTCTGGACGGCTGGTCGGAGCAGGAGTTCCTACGCGTCACATTTCAGCCGCTTGAAGAGGCGGTCCTTCTCGACGCGATTGGCGAGGTGGTCGCCGAGGCCGTCGGTGGTCGCGGCGGCGTCGACGGGATGACACTGCTGTTGCGCTGTGTTCGCCGGGCGGTGCCGCGCGGCTTCCGCGTTGACGTCCTTAAGCCCGACTCGGTACTGCGGGCCGAACGGCAGCGCGTCTCGGATATCAAGGACATCTTCTCTGGTGGGCAGCAGCTCACCGCCGCCATCATCCTGTATTGCACAATGGCGGCGCTGCGGGCTAACAACCGCGGCCGAGTCTCCAACCGACACTCCGGGGTCCTGTTCCTCGACAACCCGATCGGCCGGGCCTCTGCCGGTTACCTGCTCGAGCTCCAGCGGTCAGTCGCCGCAACGCTTGGAGTTCAACTGGTCTACACAACCGGCCTCTTCGATGCCAACGCGCTGAGTGCTTTCCCGCTGATCATCCGGTTACGCAACGACTCCGACTTGCGGGCCGGACGCAAGTACCTGGCAGTCGACCACGTCTTCCGCAGGCAACTGGATGACCTCGGCCCCGAGAACGCGGGCGGCGAACTCACCGCGATCCGTACCTTCGTGCACGACGAGGGTTGATGTCCATCTCCCGCCCCGCTAGCAACCTCCTAGACGAGCTCGTCACGGCGGCGGAGCGCGTCGGCTGGAAGCAGACCGCCCGCACTCGGGTCGCGATCAGCCGCGTCTGGGAGGCATACCACCGAATCCCCGTAGCAAACGCCGACAACGAGTACGACCGTGCCGTGCTGCGCAGGCTGCTGCTTGATCTCGAGGCATCCGGCCAGATCCGGCTTCTACGCAGCGACGATCGGGAAAAGGTCGCCTTGCCAACAGCGATCTGGCTACTACCGACCCGCAGCGCCACGACGCCACCAGCGACAATGCCGCCGTGGCACCCGGAATTACGTGGGCTGGCCACCCTCTGGCCGGCTGCGACCCCGAAGCAGCGAGCTGCATACGCAGCGGTCAACCGATGGCTATTGACCAACCCGGACCGCTCGCGTGTCCCCGTGCGAGAACGATCACTTGAGATCTTTGGACGGCACGGATCCGCTGCGAACTTCCCGACGCCGGAGAAGGTACTCGATACCCTCCGCTCCGGGCCGTTCTTCTCCGACAGGGAGGAGCTGCTGCGGCTCATTGGGGCGTTCGTGGTACACCCGCCACTCCTTGCGGAACGTTTCACCGAGGCGATCGGTGACGGGTACTACCATCGGGTCGGTGGCGGGCGAATGCTGCTGGTCATTGAGAATGCGACGACGTGGTGGTCGGTGGTGAACAGCCTGCCTGAACAGCATGACCTGGGCTACGTTGCCTGGGGACTTGGAAATACGTTCACGGCGTCGGTGAAGACGCTCAGTGCGCGCCACGCCGTTGCAGAGATCCGGTACTTTGGCGACTTGGATCTGAGTGGGCTACGGATTCCGCTCTCGGCCTCGGCGACTGCCGTGGGCAACGGCCTGCCGCAGGTGCGACCCGCGATACACCTCTACCGCGACCTTCTGCGACTCGGGCTCCCAATCGCGGCGAAGGAGAACGCTGCGGCCTCAGCAGACGCTACTCGGCTTGCTGGCTGGCTCGGCGAGAACACAAGCCCGGTCGCCGCCTTGCTGACTCGTGGCGAGCGTTTGGCGCAAGAGTGGGTCGGCTTCCGCCACTTGCGCGCGAATACTGCCTGGCATGCGGACGTCCGCAGTTCCACGCACCCTAGCTAATACCAACACTATTGCGTTTCGAGGCTAGCGTGCAGCCGCTACCTCATCTCTCCACTACGCGCTGGACCCCGACCGTAGCCATCACGGCGAACCTCGCGTGCATCCGAGACGTCGAGCGACGAAGGGCTGAAAGCCCTGGGCGGTCGGCGTCAGTGGCGGAATGGCGCTTCTACAGCCGTCGCGTGCGACGTGAGCTGGACAAACGCCCTGGCAGCGGGGTCCCTGGTACGGCGGCGGAGCGGTTCGCATGGTGCAACGTCCGGCCCACCAAGGCCGTGACCTGCTGTTGTGTAGCTGCTCTCTTGGCATTGCGCAAACTGCTGCTGTAGTTGGCCGTCGGCCTGGTGGACGTTGTGTCGCTTCCCGGCGATTCGTGGTATAGCA
Source organism: Actinoplanes sp. (assembly GCA_035687165.1). GTDB lineage: Bacteria > Actinomycetota > Actinomycetes > Mycobacteriales > Micromonosporaceae > Actinoplanes. The sequence goes on from DASRYP010001019.1 coordinate 2,821, forward strand.
TCGCTGCTATGTCCTGGGGTGCTGTTGAGCTGGAGCCGGAGGTCGAGAAGTGGCTGGAGAGCCTCCCGACGGTTCAGTTCGCCCACGCGGCGTTCTACGTCGACCTGCTCGCCGAACAGGGACCGTTGCTGGGTGAGCCCTACACGAAGCAGCTCGATCGGAAGCTGTGCGAGTTGCGGTTCCACCTCGAACGGCGGGCGGTCCGGATCACCTACTGGATCGCGACTGACAGGAGGATCGTCCTGCTGACGGTCTTCCACAAGACGCGCATGCGGGACGACCGAGAAATCGACCGGGCGCGCCGGGCGTTGGCGCGGTGCGTCGACGAGGCGCACGAGGTAGTGGACGAGGAGGGCTAGGTCATGAGCGAAGGTGTCGGTTGGGCCGCGATCCGGGAGCGGCGGATGGCTGAGCCCGGTGCCGCTGAGGCGTATGACGCGGCGCGGCTTGCGTTTGAGCTCGGCCGTTCCGTTCGGGAGCTTCGTGAGCGCCGGGGCTGGAGTCAGACGCAACTTGCTAAGGAGTCCGGGATGACGCAGTCGGCGGTTGCCCGGTTCGAGGCCGGTGGGACCGTTCCGACTCTGGCGGTGCTGGAGCGGTTGGCGGCGGCCCTGGGTGTGAGTCTCAGGGTGGGTTTCGAGCCGCGCGGCGAGGCGGCTTGAGTCGCGGGCAGTCGCGGCTGTGGCCGTTGCGCTGGTAATCGTGCACCGCCGCAGGCCTGTGACCTGGTCAGACCGTCCGGCAGCAGATCACGGTTAACCGTGATGTGTGGTTCGCGCAGCGACGCGTCCGGCCCACTTTGATTTTACACGCGAACCGTTGCTCGGTGGTCCGCCGTCGTCGACCGCTGGTCAGGTGCCGGAGGCGGTTCTCTATCCTGCGCGGGTGTCTTCGCTCAGTGATGCCGAGCTCGATGCCTTGGTCGCCGAGGCGGTCGTGGACTGCTACGACGAGCATGAGCAGATCAGTGGCCTCTTCGTCATGATCCAGGACAATCTGGTGACGCCGTTCGACACCGCGGTTCTCGGTGTGCCGGTGGTAGTCCGGGAGGTGGATCTGCGTTTGTCGGGGATCGTGGCGATCTGCCATCGTGGCGGGCTGCAGCAGCCGATCGGGGTTCTGGATCTGCCGTTGCCGGATCCCGCGCCGGAGGGTGCGCAGTGGATCGAGGCGTACCGGTGGTGGGCGGCCGGCTCATGAGCGAGTACCAGTATTACGAGTTCGTGGCGCTTGATCAGGCGTTGACGGCTAAGCAGCAGGGCGAGTTGCGGGCGGTGTCGTCGCGGGGCCGGATCACGTCGTCGAGTTTCGTCAACGACTATCAGTGGGGTGATCTGAAGGCTGATCCGGCCAAGTGGATGGAGCGGTACTTCGACGCGCACCTGTATTTGGCCAACTGGGGCACACGGCGGATCATGCTGCGGCTGCCCGAAACGGTGCTGGACCGGGCGACGGCGTCGAGGTTCTGCGTCGGGGATTCGGCCGGTTCCTCCGCGACCCGTACGCACGTGGTCCTGGATCTTCGCAGTGAGGATGAGGACGGTGACGAGGAGTGGTGGAACGAGGAGGGGCGGCTCGCGGCGATCGTGCCGGCTCGGGCGGAGCTGGCTGGCGGTGACCGGCGGCTGCTGTATCTGGCCTGGCTGCTGTGTGTGCAGAACCGGGAGTTGGATGATGACGAGCCGGAGCCTCCGGTCCCGGCGGGGTTGGCGAAGCTGAGCGGGCCGTTGCGGGCCCTGGCCGACTTCCTGCGCATCGACGACGACCTGCTCGACGCAGCGGCAGTGGCGAGCCGGCCGTTGACCGAAGTGGCACCGTCGGCCTCCGATCTCCGCCGATGGGTGAAGGACCTGCCCGTGGCAGGCAAGGATGAGGTGTTGCTGCGGGTACTGCGTGGTGAGGTCGGGTTGCTGCGGTCGGAGTTGCTGCGACAGTTCCACGGTACGGCGCAGGAGAACCCGACAGGGGAGAGCCGGACTGTCGGAGAGCTGCTCGCCGCCGCCGAGAATCGCTGGGCCGTGCGGCAGCAGCGGATCCGCGAGCGTGAGGCGGCCGAACGCCAACGTCGTGAGGAGGTGGCCGCCGCGGCCAGCGAGCAGCGTCTGGACGAGCTGGCGCAGAACCCGGTTCGGGGTTGGGACCAGGTGGACGAGTTGATCGCGACGAAGCGCCCGAAGGACTATGACGCGGCGGTGATCCTGCTGCTGGATCTACAGGCGCTGGCGGTACGCGAGGGCGAGATCTTCGAGTTCGCGGAGCAGATGGCTCGGCTGCGGGAGCGTCATGCCCGCAAGCCAAGCCTGATCGACCGTTTCGACCGGGCTCGGCTTGACTGATTCTGCTGTCGGGTTTGCGGCGACCGGCGTGTGCAGATTGGCCGGTGGTGTCCGTTGACGCGGTGACTGAGGACGAGGCCGCTCGGCTGCGTCGTGAGCTGGAGCGGTTACGGGTCGGGCTAACGGGCTGGTCGAATACCCCCTGAACTGGCCAAACGTCCCGGCAGTGAATCGCCGGTGACGATGATCGGGTGGTTCGTATGGTGCATCGTCCGGCCCACTTTGATCTTGCGTGCGAACCGGGGCTCGCTGACCGAGCCGCGGTTCGTCATAGGTGGGTGCGATGCAGTGCTGACGAACGTCTGGGTTGCACCGCCGATTCTGCGCGGGTGTTCGGCGACCTGGTAGCCGTCATAGTCTCCGCTCGATCGGTAGCCGGGAACGAGTGAGCAGGCCGGCGCCGAGCATCGCCACCAGCGGCACTATCAGTAGCGCAATGGTGATGCTGAGCCCGGGTACCGCGTACGGGTACGGGGTGGGGACCGGCCAGACGGTGGCGGAGCCGCGATTCTCGGCCGCCAGCACCGCCGTCGAAGCGCCGATGCCCACGATCGCGCCGAGTATCGACCCGAGTCCGGCGATCATCCCGGCCTGGCTGAGCGACAGCACCCGGCGTACCCACGGAGACGCGCCCACCGCGGCCAGCACCGCGAGATCTGCCCGGCCGTCGGCGGCCGCCAGGCCGGTGGCGATCGCGGCTGCGCCGAGAGTGATCACACCGGCTATGACGGCCAGTACGAGCAACCCGGCGCGGTTCGGTTCCGGGCGGCGCTCGACTACCACGTCGTATTCGTTGCCGAGCAAAGCCTGTAGTTCGTCCTGCTCGGCAACCGTCGGCACCTGCCCGGTCGTGGCCAGGGTCATCAGGGTTCTGCCGGACAGGCCCAGCGACCTTGCGGTGTCCGGGCTGAGCAAGGTCAAGGGCGCCCGTGGCGGCTGTGTGAAGGCGAAGCCCGGCGCTGTGACGGTGCGGATCTCCTCGCGGGAGGCGCCGGTGTGAACCTCCAGTGTCACGCGGCCGTCGTCCAAACGGCGCGGATCGTCGACGACTACGGCTCCGGCGCGCATGGCGGTGGCGGCCCGCGCGGCAGCGTCGGGCGCGACGTCGACCAGTGCGCCCACCGCCGCGGGATCGATGACGAGTGTCATGCCGGCGTCGGACGTGAGCGCACCGCCGAAGTAATCGTGCTGCTCGCCGACGCCGTCGCATCGGGTGTCGCGACGGGCCGCACGCTGTTCGGCGGCGGTCGGTTCGCGGCCCGGACCGAGGTCCGCGTAGGGGCAGCGGTGCTCTGGTGGGGTGCGCGTGGCCACTGAACAGTCCTGGGCGGCGCACGTCATGTCGCCGACCTGGTGGATCTGCGCCCCCGGCAAGGTGCTGTACAGCGCCGATGACACGTCGGATGGTGTCGCGAACGGACCGTTCGTCAGCGGCTTGCGGCCGGCGTCGGCGGCGAACACGAACACGTCGCCGACCCGCCCCAGCGGCCGGTACTCGGCCTGGGCGCGGGCGGTGCTCGCGGTGAGCACCATCCCGACGGCGAGGCTGACCATGACCGCGGCCATCACAGCGGAGATCGCCGGGGCCGCCACACCGAGCGTCGCGCCCAGCACCACCCATCGCCGACGTGAGTGGGTGATCCCGCGTCGCCCGGCCAGGGCGGTCACCACGTCCTGACGGGCGGAGATCCAGGCGGGTATCAATGCCGCCAGCACTCCGGTGATCACAGCCAGCCCCGCGAGTACCGCCAATGCCAGCGGGAAGACGCGCAGCGCACCCGACCGCACGTGGGCGACGTTTTCCTCGAACCAGCGATGCCCGCCGACGGCCACGGCGACACCCAGCAGGATGCCACCCGCCGCCCCGATCGCGCCGAGCACGACACCGTCAGCCAGCACGATCCGGCGGATCTGGGCCGGCGTGCCGCCGACGGCGGCGACCAGGGCGAGATCGCGGCTGCGGCGCCGGGCACTGACCGCGAACGCCGGTCCAGCCAGCAGGACGATCTCCAGGATTGCTAGCCCGGCGATCAGCATGAGCATGCCGGTCTCCGACAGACCCTCCTCCTCCCGGAACTCCGGGTACTGCTCGGGCAGGCTCGGCGGGTGTGCGAGCACGTGCCGGGAGACTGCGACGATCCCCTGTGTGTTGAGCTGCCGGACCTGGTCCCAGGTGACCGGCGCGGACGTGCCGACCAGCCAGGTCACCGCACGCGGCTCGACGGGCAGCACTTCCTGCGGCAGCACATCGGGCCGCAGCACGATTGCCGTTGCCCGTACATCGGCCGGGTCCTCCACCAGGCCCACCACGTGCAGGGTGCGATCGCTGTCGGCCAGCCGGACGGTGCCGCCGAGCCCCGTACCCAGTCTGGTGGTTGCCGTCGGGGTCAGAGCCACCTCGTCGGCGATGGTGGGCGGGCGTCCGGCAAGGGGACGCAGAATGCCGCGCGCCAGGGGGTCGGTGTAGTCCAGGGCCCGGGTGGTGACGGTACCGACACCGGTCGCGGTGTACACGGCCAGCCGGCTCGTGTGATCGCTGATCGCCCGGCTGCCCGGTGGCAGCAGTGCCAGAAGCCGCTGCGGCGTCGGTGGGGTGTCGCGTTCGGTCGGGGCTGTGGTCTGCGGCGCGGGAAGGTACGCCAGCTCGGCCGGATCCTGATACAGCGGGCCTTGCCGCGGCCATCGCATCGCAGCCTGCCCGGCACCCATGAGCCGTTCGGCCTCCTCACCGGGGCGCAGCGTGAAGGTGTCGTACATGACGGACGTGAACGACATGGCCGCCACCGGTAGCGCGATCATCGCGATGATCAGCGCCGAGCGTCCCCTGGCCTGCCGTGCCTCGCGTCGCGCCACCCGCAGCGCGGCGCGCAGACCGGTCATTCGGCACCGCCGGGCCTGGTCAGCAGTTCCTCGGGCTGATCCATCGGGCCGGACGTGTCGACGATGAGCCCGTCGCGTAGGAACACCACCCGGTCGGCCCAGGCAGCGTGCCGTGCCTCGTGTGTCACCAGGACGACGGCCGCTCCGCTGTCGACCTTGGACCGCAGCAGGCGGAGCACCGCCTCACCGGTCTGCGAGTCGAGCGCGCCGGTCGGCTCGTCGGCCAGCATCAGGCGCCGCTGCCCGACCAGCGCCCGGGCGATCGCCACCCGCTGCTGCTGGCCGCCCGACATCTCGTCGGGGAACCGCGGACCGTACCCCTCAAGGTCCATCTCGCACAGGGCCTCTTGCGCGAGCCGCCAGGCAGTGCGCACCTTCACACCATCGAGTTCCAGTGGTAGCGCCACGTTCTCGGCCGCGGTGAGGCTGGACAACAAATTCAGGTCCTGGAAAACGTAGCCGATCCGCTGGCGGCGCAGGGCGGCCAGCCCGCGTCTGCTGCATCCGCCAAGGACCGTTCCGTTGACCACCACGTCGCCTTCCGTCGGGCGGTCCAAGCCGCCGGCCAGGTTGAGCAGCGTCGATTTACCTGATCCGGATGCGCCCATCACCGCGAGCAGCTCGCCGGCCCCGACGGTGAGCGTCACACCGCGCAGGGCATGCACGGCTGTCTGTCCGGCGCCGTGCACCCGATGCACCGCTCGCAACTCCAGGATCGTCATCTGGTGGCCTCCCGCCCAGCTTCGTTTTCGGCCTCGTGCGCGAATCCCGGTGTCTTCTTGGGCATCGGTGGTGAGCTGTGTCGCAGCAAGCTGGCCTCGCAGTGGTCGAGCCAGCGCACCTCAGCCTCGGCCTGGAACACCATCGCGTCCACCACGAGCTTCCAGGCGAGGTCGGCCGGACGGTCGGTGCTGTACTTCAGGCGCGTGTACTCCTGCATCTTCCGGATAGTTGCGGCGCGCTGGGCTTGCACGACGACGCTCACGTCGACGCCCGGTGTCGACAACGCCAGTGCCAACTTGATCGCGAGTTCGTCACGCGGCCGGTCACCGTGGTTCAGCGGCGTGGCGAACCACATCGCCAGTTCCGCGCGGCCGGAGTCGGTTATCTCATACGGCAGTTGCCCGGTGCCGCTCTCCGCGAGCGGGCGCACCAACTCGTCGCGTTCAAGGCGGGCGAGCGTCGTGTAGACCTGCCCGATGTTCAGCGGCCAGGTGCCGCCCGTCGATTCCTCGAACGTGGCCCGCAACTGGTAGCCGTACATCGGACCACGTTCGAGAAGAGCGAGAAGACCGTGTCGGATCGACATGGATACTGAGTATGCATACTGAGTATGGTGGGCGCAAGGTCGGTCGCCTCGGGGCTTTTCGCCAGCTAGTCCTTATCGCTGCTTCTTGTGGCCCGCGAGCTGGTCAAACGCGCGGCCAGCGGGTCACCCAGGACGATGATGGGGTGGTTCGCATGGTGCGTCGGAATTCCGCGAGTTCCCGCGAACCCAAGTGCGCTCACGGGGAACTGGGGGCCTCGGGCGCTCCATCTTCGCGTGTCGGCACTCGTGTTCCCGGCGAAGCCGAGGAGCCGATGCCGTGAATCGTCAGAAGGGGAATCCCGGTTTCAGCGGCGGCGAGTTCGGAGCGGATTACTTCCAGCAGCCGGCCGATCCAGTTGTTGCCCTGCTTGCCGTCGGCGGACCAGTAGGCGGAGTCGAAGTCGACGTAGACGATTCGGGCGTCGCCACTGGCGCTCAAGGTCTGCGCGATCTGGGTGTGCTGGGTGTTCGACGACGCGGCGGCGTGGGGTCCGGCCAAGCAGATTGCTGCGGAACTGGCGGCCCGCGGTATCGACCTCACCGATCCGGAGACCGTCGACGGAGCAATGCGGGGACTCAACGCCGAACGCCTCGCTCGGCGTCTGATCGATTGATCACCCGAACGAGGTACCCCGTGACGATGTCGTTCTGACGGCTCATAGGTTGGTGGCATGTCGATGGTTGATGCCGCGCTGCTGCGACGGGCTGGTGACCTCAAGGGCGAGCTGGTGGCGTTCTCTCACTGAGCAGGAACGACAGGGCCGACGGCTATTCGTAGTGGTATCGGCAGGAGATGATGGTGATCTCGTCGGTCTCGAGGGCGTACACCATGCGGTGTTCGTCGTCGATGCGCCGGGACCGGAGCCCTGCGAGGTTGTTTCGGAGGATCTCCGGTTTGCCGATACCCTGGCCGTCGGGATCACGTTTGATGTCGGCGATCAGTGCGTTGATGCGTTTGAGGGTCTTACGGTCCTGGGTCTGCCAGTACAGGTAGTCGTCCCAGGCGTGGTCGGTCCAGCTGAGCTTCACTCCTCGGGGCCGAGATCACGCTCGGTGGCCCGGCCGGCTCGCCACTGCTCGACGCTCTCGGCGAGACGCTTGGCGTTGGCGGGCGATCGAAGCAGGTAATTGGTTTCCATGATCGAATCCCAATCCTCCTTGCTCACCAGGACGGCGTTACCCCGCTTGGAGACGATCTCGATCGGGGTGTGGTCCTCGTTGACGCGCTCGATGAGCGGAAAGAGGGACTTGCGTGCCTCACTGGCACTGATCGCTGAAGTCACGACGCCTCCCAAGGTTGTACCGGATACGGTACCACTTTGATGGTGGCGGTGCGCCGCTCCTGACACCCGTTCGGGGCCGCCGACGGCGGCCATGAATGCGATTACCTGTTCCGTGAGCTGGTCAAGCGTCCCGGTAGTGGGCCACCGGGGATGGCGATGGGGTGGTTCGCATGGTGCAACGTCCGGCCCGCAACGTGTTTGACCTGCGAAGCCTCGTGGGCCGAGCGAGGCAATGCGCAAACCACCCTCGTTGCTGATGGCTACGGTTGCATCTTCGGTCAGCCCGCGGGGGAGCCGCCATACAAGAGTATGGTAATCCTATGGCGGTGAAGAAGGTGACGGTGACGCTCCCGGAAGAGCTGGTCGAGGCCCTCGGGTCTGCGGCGCGCGAGGACGGGGTTCCGTTGTCGCGGCTGGTGGCGAGTGCTGCGGAGAGTGAGCTCCGGCGACGGGTGGGCCGGAAGGTCGTCGCGGACTGGCAGGCTGAGCATGGTGCGTTCACGCTCGAGGAGCTCGTGGCAGCGCGGGCTGAGATGGCTGCGGCGGACGCGGAAGCTTTTGATGTCTCCGGGCCGTCGGCGGCGTGAGTATTCCGTACGTGTACGACGCTGGTGTGCTGCTGGCGATCGACGGCAATGATCGGCGGATGTGGGTCATCCATCATCTGGCGCTGGAAGAGGGGCGCCGTCTGCTCGTTCCTGCCGTTGTCGTGGCCCAGGCCTGGCGTGATGCTCGCCGTCAGGTGCAGCTCGGAAGGTTCCTGCACAGCTGTGAGGTGCTCCCGGTAGGGATGGAGACGGCGAAAACGGCTGGCGTGCTGTGCGGCAAGGCGGGGACCCGTGACGTCGTTGACGCCACGGTGGTGACGGTGGCACTGGCGTACGGGGCGATCGTGTTCACCAGCGATCCGGACGACATCACGCACCTGGGCGCCGCGGCCGAGGTCAAACCGGGTTTGGTCGTACGCCGGGTGTGACCTGACGGCTCAGACATCTGCGGCTATCGCTTCTCGACGTTGCCACCGGCCCGTGAGCTGGTCAAACGGCCTGGCAGTGGGATGCCGGGGACGGCCGTGGTGTGGTTCGCATGGTGCGACGTCCGGCCCACCCGAAACGGATACCCAAACGGACACCCAGGTGGAGGGGCTGCAGGTGCGACTGCGACTGCCGGCTTCGTGCAGGAACGGTCGGTCGACCGGTCCGCTGATGCTCCGGGAGCCGTCGGACGCGATTCGGTGGGGGTTCCACGGATCTGAGGCGGAGCACGAAGTCAGCGGCCGGCTACACGTCGATCATCTGCCGTAGCACTGTCTTGACGGCTGATGTCTCGTCATCGGTGAGCACCCAGGCCGGCCGCTGTCCTTGCAGGCGCGATCGTGCGATCGTCCGCACCTGCTCGGTGATGACGAACCCGATTGGACGGTTGGCGGGGTGTACCGGTGTGCGGTGCAGCCAGCTGGATCGTTCCCGCGTGGTCACCGGGAGCACGGTGACCAGCGCCTCCCCGGTCAGCCGGAGATGGAACGCGCTGGAGACTACGAGCACGGGACGGCGTCCAGCCTGCTCGCGGCCTTCGGTCGGGTCGAGGTCGGCCCACCAGACCTGCCACGGCCGGACGACCGTCACGCGGCCTCGTCCCATGGGTCGACCGTTGGTGCGGAGGCCCGGTCGCCGCGGTCGGCCTCGGCTGCGTACTCGGCCCAGCCCTCGGGGTCGCTCGCTCGGTATGCTTCGACTGCGGCGATGGCCTTCGTCTGCCAGTGCTCGGCCAACAGGCGACGGATTGCCTCATCCGCTGACGCGCCACCGAGGTCCTCGCTTGCGACGCGGGTCAGGTCATCGCGGGTGGACTCGTCCACCCGAATCATTACGCTAGCCATGCTCTGACTGTAGCCAACCGAAGACGCGGATGTCTACGCGCGCGTATACATGTGGGTGGCGGCGCGGTGGCGGCGCGGTGGCGGCGCGCTGAGGCGGTCAAGATGCAGGACAGCGCCCCGAGCGACGGGCGGCGCACCCCGGCCCAGTCGACGACCATTGCCAGCGAGGCGGATCGGCGGCCGATCATGTTCGTCCGTCATTGCCGCCGCCCTCGGAGGGAGCACAGACGGGCGAGGATGGTGTCGACGCGGGCCATCGGGCGCCAGCCCGACTCCGTGACGGGCCCAAAGGCAGCGGTAGCGGATCATCCGCAATCGTGGCTACCGGGTTCGCATGGTGCTGCCTCCGCGGCCGGCGACCACGTCCGCGTAGGCGGTGGCTGTGCGAAACGCTCGGTCAGTGCGCTGAACAGGTCGGTTCGTGGACGCTCGTCCTCGGTGGCGGCGGCGGTGAGGATCAGGCGGATCTCGGCCTCCATGGAACGGCCGCAGGGAAGTCGCCCAGATTCGGAGGGTGACGGACCGGCTTCGCCAGACGCCGGACGCCGTGTCGAGGTAAGCCCGCTCAGCCCACCGTCGCTGGAGGTTCGGCGACTTCTTCGGCGACTTCTTCGACGTCCTCACCCGGCGTTACGCGTCCCTGGCGGGCGGAGAGGGCCCGTGCCCGGACACTATGGCCATCGACGGATGAAACTGTATTGCGGTATTCGACTGACCGCGTAACGTCACCGGCCATGACAAAGTTCATCGGCAGTCGTCTGTCTGCCCTCCTCGCCAGCAGCGTGACGGTGCTCGTCGCGACCGCCGGGGTGGCCGCTCCCGCATACGCGGGCGGCGACGCCCCGGCACCGGGCTCAGCCGGCCTCGGGGATCGGCTGTATCCCCTGCTCGGTAACGGCGGGTACGACGTGCAGGACTACAACCTCCGGGTGCTCTACCCCCAGAAGGATCCGAAGCAGACGGTGACTGGCACTGTGACCATCACGGCCATCGCCACCCAGAACCTCTCCCGCCTCAACCTCGACTTCGGCGGTGACTCCGTCGGCGAGGTCATGGTGAACGGCTCCGCCGCCAGATTCGCCCGCGACGGCGACGAACTGGTCATCACGCCGCAGCACTACCTGAAGCGAGGCAAGCGCTTCTTGGTCACCGTCAGTGACTACAAGTCGACACCGATCGAGGCTAACGCCGACTCTCCGGCCGGCTTCGTGACCACGGTTGACGGCACGTTCATGGCCGGCCAGCCGAATCAGTCGCACAACTACTTCCCGAGCAACGACCACCCGCGTGACATGGCCACGTACACGATCACGCTCACCGCCCCGGCGGGCTGGACCGCGGTCGCCAACGGTCGGCACCTCGGCGACCTGCGCACCGGCGGCTACGTCTCCTCCGTCTACCGCGAGTCCAAGCCGATGGCCAGCGAGCTGATCCAGGCGGCCGTCGGCGACTTCGTCGTGCACACCCGGCCACCGGTGAAGGGCGTGCCGATCCGCGACGTCGTCCCGCGCCGCCTCGCCGGCGACCTGCTGCCCAAGGCCGAGATCGAGCGTCCGCAGCTGTCCTGGATGATCGGCAAGGTCGGGCGTTACCCGTTCGAGAACTACGGCTCTCTCGTGGTCGACACCAACCTGGGCTTCGCACTGGAGACCCAGACCATCTCCCTTTACGACACCAGCTTGTTCGGCGCACCGAAGTTCGTGCTTGAACCCGTGATGGCCCACGAGTTGGCGCATATGTGGTTCGGCGACAGCGTGGCGCCGCAGTCGTGGAGCGACGTGTGGCAGAGCGAGGGCCACGCGACCTGGTACGAGTTGCTCTACGCCGAGGAGACCGGCGTCTTCCAGCAGTACACCGGCGCCCAGGACCGGGAGGCGTACTTCAAGACCGCCTACGCGCGCGGCGACATCTATCGCGCGCGCTACGGCCCGGTGGCCCAACCCCTGCGGTCGGACTCGATCTGGGACGTGTTCAACCCCAACGTGTACGACGGCGGAGCACTCGCCCTGTACGCACTGCAGCAGCGGATCGGCGTCCGGAACTTCCAGACACTCGAGCGGGCTTGGGTGGCCCTGAACCGCGGCAAGTCGGTCTCGACCCAGGACTTCATCGCGCTGGCATCCCGGGTCTCGGGGCAGAACTTGCGCGGCTTCCTGAACGACTGGCTCTACGGTTCGAAGACGCCGCCGATGCCCGGCCACCCGGACTGGACGGTGACGCCGCCCCCGGCGCCGTCGTCCGCCCCGGCGACCCTGGCGGCGCCGGGCGCCAAGGCGCTGGTCAGCCACCGCTGACAGGCAGCGCTCTCCCCGTTCGTGGTCCCCGCCGGCCAATTCGGTTTCGCGTAGAAGACCGGCCGGCAGGAACACGATTGTCGGGGACGACGACGCAAGTATTGCGAACCGTGGATGTTCGGGACATGCTTGCCCGTCTGGCTTTGACTGGGGTGACTCCGGTGCTTCAGCCTCGCGTGGTGGGCCAGGATCATTACCTTGGGTCACGATGATGCGATGCAGTGGTGGGCTGTCAGTGCACTCGATCACCACGACCAGCTCGTGAGCTGGTCAAATGTCCCGGTAACGGATTTCCTGTGACGATCGGCGGGTGGTTCGCATGGTGCGTCGTCCGGCCCACCAATAGCCCCTTACCAGGGCAAACGTGAATCGATAGTTGGCAGTGTCAGAACAGTCTCCGTCAACAGCGCGTTGAGCTGCGGGTATGCCGTGAGGGTATCGTGCAGCGGGCAGGTACCGCTCTGGCTGCCGGCACCTGACCGAGGATCGGCGGTGTTGGGAAGAGCGCCCTCGATCACCCGTTGCCGGCCCATCGAGACGCCGTCGACCTCGCCGTCAAGGTGGCCGTTAGGCGCGGAACCGGCGCCGGAACCGGCGGTCACAGCTGAAGTCACGCTCGTGGATTTGGTTGGGGCGCACACCGCGACGCATGGCGATGAGCCGGCGGCGTCATGAAGGTGACGGCACCTGGTGCGGCCGCTGATCCCGTGCACGAGCCGTCAGATCAGCTACAGGTTGGTCGATCCGCCACAAGGAAATGCGGGCCCGATCGGCGGTTTCCGCGTTCGGCAGACTAAGAATCCGGCAATTGGAAGACTAGATGGTGTGCTGTTGGTAGATTAGTTGCGTGGTCGAGTACCGGCGTCGCGTGCTGGATGACACGTTGGACGAGTTGCAGCCGCATCTGCG
>DASRYP010001020.1:0-12235 GCA_035687165.1 Actinoplanes sp.
GCCCGCTTGCGTCCCCAGTAGTCGGAGATCCGCCCGCCGAGCAACAGCAGGCCGCCGAAGGCCAGCGTGTACGCCGTGATGACCCACTGCCGATCCGCGTCCGAGATGTCCAGCGCCTTCTGCGCGCTGGGCAGGGCGATGTTGACCACGGTGGCGTCGAGAACGACCATCAGCTGGGCGATCGCGATGACCCCGAGCGCTACCCACCGACGCGGATTCGCCTCGGTGGACGCCAAATCACTTGTTGCTGACACGAGGGGTTCTCTCTTGCTCGGGGGACGCGCTGTCCAGCGGAACGGATCGGCCGGGCACAAGTCCTAGTTGGACGCCCTGACGGGGCAGCACGGCGTCGAGCAGCCAGTCGGCGGCCACTCGCACCCGGTTGCCGGGCATGGAAAGCAGGTGGTAGCCGCGGGTCACGACCTTGGCCGGGAAGCCCTGCAGCGGCACGCCGAGCGGGTTGGCCGCCGCGTCGAGACCGCCGAGGTCGACGACGAAGCCGAGGTCGTAGTGCTTGTACGGCTTGCGGCGACCGTCGCCGTACGAGGCCGCGATGTTCTTCGCCGCGGTGACGCCCTGCCGGCTGGCGTGCTGCGCGGTCATCCCGGTGATCTCGCCCGGACGGGTCAGGTCGGGCACGGCGGCCGCGTCACCGATCGCGAACACGTCGGGACGTCCGGGCACGTTGAGGAACTCGTCGACCGCCACCCGCCCCTCGCGCAGCGGCACGCCCAGGGCGGCGACGACCGGGTCAGGGCGCACGCCGACACACCAGATCAGTGAGCGGGTGGCGATGAACTCCCCGCTGGACAGATGGACACCGTCGGCCATCGCGCCCTTGACGCTGGTCTTCAGGAGGATGTCGACCCCGCGCTCGCGCAGCACCTTGTCGGAGGCCTGGGCGAGGCGTTCGTCGAGGCCGGGCAGCACCCGATCGGCCGTGTCGAGCAGGACCCAGCGCACCTTGTCGCGCAGCTCGGGACGATCGGCGGTCAGCGCGTCGGTGAAGAGCACGCCCTGGGCGGCCACCTCGGTGCCCGTGTAGCCGGCGCCGGCCACGACGAAGGTGCAACGCGCCCGCTGTTCCTCGTCGGAGGTCTCGTTCACCGCCAGTTCGATCTGCCGCGTGATGTGGTCCCGCAGGTAGAGCGCCTCGGGGATGCCGCGGAAGCCGTGCGCGTACTCGGTCACGCCGGGCACCGGGAGCAGCTTGTTGACACTGCCGGCCGCGATGACCAGACGGTGGTAGCCGATCGAGCCGGTCCGCCCCTCGGGATCGCGATAGGTGATCGTGCGGTTGTCGAAGTCGAAGCCGTCGGCCTGACCAAGAACCTGCCGTACGCCGGGGAGCGTGGCCTGCAGCGAGACGGTGACCCGCCTCGGCTCGAGGATCGCGGCGGCCACCTCGGGCAGCAGCGGCAGGTAGAGGAAGTAGTCGGTCGGGTTGACCACGACGATCTCGGCGCCGCCGCGGGACAGTTTGGCGAGAGTGCGCGCAGCCGCGAAACCGGCGAAGCCGGCACCGACGATCACGATGCGGGGGCGTGCCATACGGGTCCTTCCGTCGTGGGCGCCACCACGCCCGCCGAGCAGACCGATGCCCCACCGACGCTACCGAAAACCGTCCTACCTGCGATGTGAGCGGTGCGACAGTGCCTGATCGGCCGTTCGGTGGAGTTTTTTAATCATCCGAACGGTTGTCGTCCATCAATCGATGATCCGGCGTCTATGAATGCGCCGGGCGGTGCCCACACGGGGTGGCATCGACCGGTGTTGTCGCTGGTCGGTGCCCACCCAGCGGGGCATCGTCCGGCAGCGTGGGGTGGAGGGGGCAGACGTGACCAGCAGCGCCGTATTTGAGTCGCCTGGGTACGCTCACGTCTCCCTCGACACCTCGAACGGACACCTTCGAATGGACGCCCGTGAGGCCGACTATGCGCATTTCGTCCGCACCCGGACGCACGCATTGTTGCGCTCGGCGTACCTTTTGACCGGCGATCAACATCTCGCCGAAGATCTCGTCCAGGAGACGCTCGCGCGCACGCACCGGGCGTGGCAGCGGCTGGACCGCACCGAAAACGCCGAGGCGTACGCGCGGAAGATCATGTATCACGCGCAGGTGTCGATCTGGCGCCGTCCCCGGGTGGCCGAGGTACTGCCGGCCGACTACGAGCCCGACCAGCGGCAGGGCGGCGACGACCCGGCCGACGCCGCCGTCGAGCGCCTGGAGCTGCGGCGCGCTCTGCTCACGCTCAGCGCCAGGCAGCGCGCGGTGATCGTCCTCCGGTTCTTCGAGGACCACACCGAGACCGAGGCGGCCCGGCTGCTGGGGGTGTCGGTCAGCACGGTCAAGACGCAGACCGGCCGGGCCCTCGACCGGCTCCGCACCCTCCTGCCCGAGCTGCGCCTGCCGGCCGAAGTGCCGGAGTCGGGCCGATGAGCGCCGAACACGACCGGCTCCGCGACTCGCTGCGCGACCTCGCCGACGTCGCCCAACCCACCGATCTGTTCGAGCGGGCCGTCCACCGTTCCCGCCGGATCGCCCGCCGGGAAGCCGCGATCGGCACCGGCTTGGCCGTGCTCGTGCTCGCGGTGCTCGGCAGCGGGCTCTGGCGCATGCCGCACGGCACACCGGCGGGCACCCCGGTTGCCGCCGCCTCTTCCTCGACCGTCCCGGCCGGACCGTCCCGGCCGTCGGCCACGGCGACCCCGAGCACCTCCCCCACCCTCGCGCGCACGGGCCGAACCGTTCCGCTGCGCCCGCGCGCGCAGGACGAGAAGCCCGAGAAACCGGCCCGCACCGAGAAACCGCGTTCCCGCACGCTCGGTGACCTGCCGGGCCACGTCTTCTACGCCGGACGCGACGCCCACCCCGACGTCACCCGCCTGTCGCCGGCGAGCGGCGCTCACGAGGTCGTGCTGCCCGACGCACCCTCCTCGGTCGGCATCTCCCCCGACGGCCGCCGGATCGCCTATGTGACCGACGGCCGGCTGCTGGTCAGCGAGGCCGAGGGCAAGGGCGAGGCGAAGCAGGTGGCCGTCGGCGTGATCGCCACCGGCCAGGCGCCCACCTGGTCGCCCGAGGGCGGACGGCTGCTGGTCGACGCGGCCGCGCCGGGCGTCCTCGACCTGGCGAGCGGCGCGCTCACCCCGCTGCCCGAGAGCCTCGCCGCCGGCCAGCACTTCCGCTGGTCCGGCGACGGCAACAAGCTCGTGTACGCGACGTCGACCTGCGGTCTCAAGCTGACCGCCGACGGCGCCGACACGAGCACGACCGTGCCGGTGCTCGGCGTGACCCAGCCCGGGGCCAACCCCGACGACCTCGCCGCGTGCAAGCCGACCAGCGTCGACGCCACCGGGCGACGGGTGACCGTGCCGCTGCAGACCACCGGCGAGACCGTGACCGGCACCGACACGGCCGACGCGGTGATCGACACGACCACCGGGCGGCCCGTGGCGCTGCCGGTCCCGGGCTCGGTGATCGGCGCGGTCTTCGACTCCGACGGCAACCTGCTGGTCCGCACCGAGGAGGGAACCAGGATCACCCTGTCGCTCTTCTCGCCCGGCAACGAGCTGCGGGTGCAGGCGATCGAGCCCCGGTCGGTCCACGAACTGGATCTGCTGGCCTACACCCGCTGAATGCGAGCGCGGCCCCGGCGCCGGGTGCGAGCATGATCTGGATGGCCGTGCAGCAGGAGAACGCCCGGCCCCCGGTCGGGGCGCCACCGTGGTGGCGGCGGGGCCCGACCGTGGCCGTGCTGGTCGTGGCCGTGCTCGGCGCCGAGCTGGTGCTGGGCTGGTCGTCGTTGGCCGGGGCGCTGACCCAGCTCCGCGAGCCGCACTGGAAGTGGGTGGCCGCCGCGATCGTGGTCGAACTGGCCTCGATGGGCACCTACGCCCGGATGCAGCGGGCCCTGCTGCGCGGGGCGGGCACCCGGGTCAGCATGCGCAAGCACGTCGCGACCGCGTACGCGGCGCACTCGCTGAGCGCGACTCTGCCCGGCGGCCCGGTCTTCTCGACCACGTTCAACTTCCAGCAGCTACGCCGCTACGGCGCCTCACCGGCCGTCGCCTCGTGGTGCGTCGCGCTCAGCGGCGTCTTGTCGACCGGCGCGCTGGTGGTGATCGGCGCGGTCGGTGCCCTGCTCGCCCGCAACACTGGGACCTGGCACTCGCTCGTCGGCTACGCGGTCGCCGCCGTGGTGGTGGCCTTCGGCGTACGCCAACTCGCCGAACACCCCCAGTCGCTGGATCGCCCGGTGCGGGCCCTGCTGAGCGGGGTCAACCGGGTACGGCGGCGGCCGCCCGAACACGGCCACGCCAAGCTGCTCGGCTTCGTCGAACAACTTCGCGAGGTACGGGTCCGCCCGGTCCACTTCGCCGTCGCGGTGACCCTCGCCCTGCTGAACTGGCTCTTCGACGCGCTCTGCCTGTGGCTGTGCTGCGTCGCGGTCGGCGCCGGCGAGATCAGCCCGGTGAGCCTGGTGATCGCCTACTGCGCCGGGATGGCCGCGGCCAGCGTGCCGATCGTGCCCGGCGGACTCGGTGTGGTCGACGGCGCGCTGGTGCTGGGCCTGATCGCCGGCGGCCTGGCCGGCTCGCACGCGGTGGCCGCAGTGGTGCTCTATCGCCTAATCAGCTTCGGCTTCATCATCGGCCTGGGCTGGCTGGTCTGGCTGGCCATCCGCTACAAGAACCGGGTCTGACCAGATCGTGCGCCCGACGAGCTAGACCTTGCGCCCGACGAGCTAGATCGTGCGCCCGAAGAGCCGCCAGCCGCGCTTCTTGGCCTCGGCCCGGCGTTCCGGTTCGCCGTTGAGCTGGGCGAGGCGGTGCTGGGCGACCGGGTTCTCCGGTTCCATCCGCAGCGAGATGAGCAGCGCCTGACGGGCCTGGTCGACGTGCCCGAGCGCGTTCAGCGTCACCCCGTGCGTGTAGTAGTAATGCGCCTCGGTCGGGTCGAGGCCGATCGCCGTCCGGGCGGCCTGCTCGGCGTCGGCCACCTGCCGGTCGGCCGAGAGCAGCGCCCAGGCGACCCGGTCGTGCCAGAGTGCGTTGCGCGGGTCGGCGATGACCGCCCGGTAGGCCATCGTGACGGCCTCCTCGTGCCGGCCGAGCATGGTGAGCGCCCGGCTGGCCACGGCGAGCGGGCGCGGGTCGGCCGGGTTGAGCCGGACGGCGTGGTCGGCCGCGTCGAGCGCGCCGGTGGAGTCGTCGAGGGCGAGCCGCAGCCGGGCGAGCAGGATCCAGCCCTCGGCCGCGGTGGGCTCGGCGGCGAGCACCGGCTCGAGCGTGGCGACGGCCTGCTCCAGCTCGAGCTGTTCGAAGAGCGTGGCGGCCTGGGCGATACCTAGTTCGGTCGGCCCGGTGAAGGCACGCGCCTGGTGCGTCGTCGGCGCGTCCCCGGTCCGCAGGGGGTTGGCGGTCACATCGAGCTATTCGGCCGGTTCGGGCCACGGATGAGGGTTTCTTACGAGGCGCCCGGCATCCACCCGGCGGACCGGCTGTGGTCGTGAGCCTCGTAGAAGGGGACCTGCGCGTACGCCCGTACGGGAAAGGTGCCGAAGGCGACGATCCGGGGCGGTGCGGCGGTGAAGCGGGCACCGTGCGGAGGCAGATTCTCCAGACCGGTGAGGTGTTCGACGATCGGGATGCCGGCGGCGAGCAGCACGGTGTGTGCCGGGCGCTCGCCACCGCTCGCCGCCGTGGTGTCGTCGAGGTTCACCGAGTCGATGCCGACCAGCGCGGCCCCGCGCTCGACCAGCAGCGTAGCGGCCGCACCGGTCAGATAGGGCGCGTCCAAGCCGTACTCGGGGGTGTCCCAGTTCTGGTCACCACCGGTGTGCAGCAGCACCGCGTGACCGGCCACGGTGAGCGGCGCGATGTCGTCCTCGGTGACCGCCCGCCGGCCGCTGCCCGCCGTACGCACTACGACGGCGGGCAGGTCGGCCAGCCGTTCCAGCGGCATCCCGGCCAGGTCGGTCCCGCCGTCGTAGCGATGCCGCGGGGTGTCGAGGTACGTACCGGTCTGTCCGATCATCTCGATACGGTCGAGGCTGAACTCGGTGCCCTGGGCATAGCGGGGGCGCGAGTCCTCCCACGTCAGGTGCGCGGAGATGACCGGCGGGGCGATCCCCGGATAGGTGCTCATCCCGTCCGCGATGACATGGCTGAGCTCGACGAAGCGCAGCCGGGGCGGACCGGGCGGACCGGCGATCACCGGCTCGGCGAAGGTGCGGACCTCGATCAGCTCGACCCGCTCGACGTTCCGTAAACCGAGCGAGCCGACCAGGATCATAGCGAGGTCGGCCGAGGTGACATCCAGGCGCGGCACGTCCACCCGCAGGCTCCGCGTCCGCAGGCTGCCGCCGGTCGTGAAGGTGACATCGGCGGTCAGTTCCGCCTGGTACTGCTGCACGGGACTCTCCTATCGGAGTTCGATCAACGCTTCCACGATCAACCAAATGCCGAAGATTGCGAAGAGGGCGGCCGCCCCGTACTTGATGAGTTTTTCGGGCAGGTGCCGGCCGAGCAGGCGACCGACCAGGATGGCGAGCGCGTCGGCGGCGACCATGCCGACCGTCGAGCCGAGCCAGGTGCCGAACCAGCCGTGCTGCGTGGCGAGCGTGATCGTCGCCAGCATGGTCTTGTCGCCCAGTTCGGCCAGAAAGAACGCGCCGCCGACGGCCAGGATCGCCGAGCCGGTGCTGCGCTCGGCCTTGGTCTTCTCCTCGTCGGTGAGTTTGTCACCCCGCAGCGTCCAGGCGCCGAAGGCGAGGAAGGCCACTCCGGCGACGAACGAGATCCAGCCGGTCGGCAGTGTCGTGCCGAGGCCGTAGCCGATGCCGACCGAGACCGCGTGCACGATCGCGGTGGCCACGGTGATACCGATCAGCACCGGCACCGTCTTGAAGCGGGTTGCGAACGTCAGTGCCATGAGCTGGGACTTGTCGCCCAGCTCGGCCACGAAGATCACGGCGAAACTCAACGCCGTCGCGGCAAGAAAACCATCCACCGAACGTGCTCCCGGTAGTCAAGGACCGGGCAGAAGGGCGCAGGGGCGGCTTCGACCCGGCCGTCACGAACACAGCCAAGTCGAAGGTCTCGCTCGCCTTGTGGCAAGGCCGCGCGGCCGGACCCCGCAGAATCAGGGGATCAGTATGTCGACCGCGGCATTGGGAGCTACTCCCCTTCGCAGCTGAAGCATAGCCAACGGCCCCCGCCCGCCGACGAGGGCCGTGATTGTCATCACTGCCCGGCGATCACGCGCTGTAACTCCAGACGCTCGGACCCCACCGGTGCGCGCTTGGCCTGGGTCGCCGCGATCACCGGCGGTGGCGCGATCGGCTGGCAGCGCTTGTCGGAGCGCTCGCCCGGCTGCCGCTTCGGAAGCTTGCCGGTGGCCAGGTAATCGGCGATCGGGTTGTCCACGCAGAGGTTGCCGTAGAGCGAGCCGGCGTGCGTGGTGCCGCCGACGCCCTCGATCAGCACCGAGCGCGGGAACCGCTTGCGAACCTCGAGACTGCCGGTGAACGGCGTGGCCGCGTCGAGCGACTCGCTGATCAGCAGCACCGCCGGGACGGTCTCGCCCGAGACGGTCACCGGGGTGCCGCTGCGGGCCGGCCAGGACCGGCAGGGCGCGTTGTACCAGGCGTTGGCCCAGGTCTCGAAGGGTGCCGTGCGGTGCGTCTGCCAGTTGTCCGAGGTCCACTTGGTCCAGCTCTTGGGCCACTGCACGTCGGTGCACTGCACGCCGAGATAGATCGCGTAGTTGTTGTCCGCGTCCGGGCCCTTCGGGTTGCTGATGTCGTACAGCTTCTTGAGCGGCGCCGCGTCCTGCCGACGCACCCAGGCGCTGAACGCGTTCCCGACGTCGGCCCAGCCGAAGGTGTAGTAGCCGGCCTGCAGGAAGATGTCGGTGAGCTCGGCCGAACCGATCACGCCGCCGGCCGGTTTGCCGGCCAGCTTGCGCTGCTCGGCGTAGTAACGCTGCTGCACCGCGCGGGCGGTCCGGCCCAGACCGTAGGTGCGGTGGTTCCGGGCCAGCCAGCCGAAGTAGATCTTGATGTTGCGGTCGAACGCGAGGTCCTGGTCGAGGTTCGCGTCGTACCAGACCCGCGCCGGGTTGACGTTGCCGTCGAGCACCATGCGGCGTACGCGCTCGGGGTATCGGGTGGCGTAGACCTGACCGAGGTACGTGCCGTACGAGAACCCGTAGAAGTTGATCTGCGGGGCGCCCAGGGCGACCCGGATCAGGTCCATGTCCCGTACGGTGTCGAGCGTCTTGAGGTTCTGCAGCAACTTGCCGCCGGTTCGCCCGCACGCCTTGGCGTACCCCTCGGCCCTCTTGAGCCAGGCCTTCTCGATCCGCGCGGTCGTGGGCACGTACGCCGGCCGGTTGTAGCTCGCGTATTTCACGTCGCAGCTCAGCGCGGGTTTGCTGGCGCCGACGCCGCGCGGGTCGAAGCCGATCCAGTCGTACGCCGCTCCGGCCTGCTTGGGCACCAGCGAGCCGAGCACCGAGAGCACGAGGCCCTTGCCGCCGGGCCCACCCGGGTTCACCAGCATGATGCCCTGGTAATTCGCGTCCGGGACGGTGTGCTTGACCCGGGAGACAGCGAGCTGGATCTTCGCGCCGTTCGGCCGGGCGTGGTTCAGGGGGACGGCGAGGTAACCGCACTCGGCCTTACGAGCGCGCAGCGTCACGTCGGCGCACGCGCTCCACGCGACCGGCTTCACGACCCGCTGATTCCCGGCCTGCTGATCCCCCGTGCGCTCGGTCCGCTCGGTCGCCGCCCGCGCGCCGCTCGCCGGGGCCGCGATCACCGCCAAGGCGATCGTGGTGGCCGCCGCCAGAAATCGTCTCATACCAGCCTCTCGTGTCCAATTAGCCCCCATATGGTGCGGCGTGGGCGGCCGGAAAGAGGCCGTCCACGCCGAGGCGCCACGAAAGAAACCCGGTCACATCAGGCGGCGTACGGTGGCGCGGGCTGAGCCTCCTCGAACTCGGCCTCGACCTCCGCCTCGTGCGCGACGACGCCGGTCGCGGGCTTTCCCCGCACGAGCGAGGCCAGCGCGCCGACCACGGCCATCGCGATCGCCAGCCAGAAGACGATCACCAGGCCGTCGTGGAACGGCTCGGAGATCAGCCGCGGGAAGAACTCGAGGCCGGTCAGCCGGGCCGCGTTCTCGGGCGGCAGGGCACCCAGCACCTGCGGCCCGAGCAGCTCACCGATCGGGTTGTAGCCGAGGAACGCGGCGAACAGCGTGCCCACCGGCGGCAGGGCGGCGATCGCGTTCGCCGTGTCGGCGGGCACTCCCTGGCCGGTCAGACCGCTGCTCAGCGCGCCCGGCAGCGAGTCGGCCAGACCGGCCACCATCAGCGAGAAGAAGACGCCGATGGAGAGCACCTGGCCGGCGTTCTGGAAGGTGGCGCGCATCCCGGAGGCGGCGCCGCGCATCGAGGCGGGCACGCTCGACATGATCAGCGAGGTGTTCGGCGCCGCGAACAGGCCGCCACCGACGCCGTTGATGAAGATCAGCACGGCGAAGACGGCGTAGTTGAAGTTGCCCGGCAGCAGCAGGAGACCGACGAAGGACGCTGCCATCACCAGCAGGCCACCCGAGGCGAACAGGCGGGGACCGAACCGGTCCGAGAGCCACCCGGCGAGCGGGCCGGCGGCCAGGAAGCCGATCGTCATCGGGACCAGGTAGATGCCGGCCCAGAGCGGGGTCGACTCGTAGGTGTAGCCGTGCTGCGGGAGCCAGATGCCCTGCAGCCAGATGATCAGCATGAACTGCAGGCCGCCGCGGGCCACGCTGGCCAGCAGGTTGGCGGCGTTCCCGCTGGTGAAGGCGCGGTTCTTGAAGAGGGCGAGCGGGAACATGGGCTCGGCCACCCGCTTCTCGATCACGCCGAACGCGACAAGCACGAGGGCACCGCCGACCAGCCCGGCCAGGACCCACG
The DNA here is from genome assembly GCA_035687165.1 of Actinoplanes sp. Classification (GTDB taxonomy): domain Bacteria; phylum Actinomycetota; class Actinomycetes; order Mycobacteriales; family Micromonosporaceae; genus Actinoplanes. The sequence continues at coordinate 9,968 of DASRYP010001020.1, forward strand.
GGTTGGTCCAGCCCATCGTATGCCCGCCGGACGGCTGGATCCCGTACGTGATCGCGGCCAGCACGGCCGTGAGCCCGATCGCGAAGGTCGCGTTGCCCCACCAGTCGATCTTCGCCTTCCGCCGGACGCCGGTGTCGTGCAGCGAGCGGTACGCCCACACGGTGCCGAGCAGACCCAGCGGGATGTTGACCCAGAAGATCGAGCGCCAGTCCCATTCGGCGAGCACACCACCGGCAACCAGGCCGATGAAGGAGCCCGCGAGGGCCGAGACGATGTTGACCCCGAGCGCCATGCCACGCTGCTCGGCCTTGAAGGCGTCGGTAATGATCGCGGCCGAGTTGGCCATCAGCATCGCGCCGCCGACCGCCTGCAGCACCCGCCAGCCGATCAGCCAAAGCGCGCCGCTCCCGCCGTCGAACGGGTCGAGCGACAGGATGATCGAGGTAAGCGTGAAGATCGCGAAGCCGGCGTTGTAGATCTTGACTCGGCCGTACATGTCGCCGAGCCGGCCCAGTGTGACCACCAGAACGGCGGTGACCAGCATGTAGCCGATCAGCATCCAGAGCAGATAGCTGACGTTGGCCGGCTCGAGCGGGTCGACGTGGATGCCCTTGAAGATCGCCGGGAGCGAGATCAGCACGATCGAGGCGTTGATGGTCGCCAGCAGGGTGCCGAGCGTCGTGTTCGACAGCGCGATCCACTTGTAGCGCGGATGATCCACGGAAAGCACGTGGTCCACTCCTCTTCACTTATCCATATATTTCGGGCCTCAGGGACCGTGCGCGACTCTGCGACGTGACCCCGGACCGATTAGGGGGCCTGGTCGGCGGCGAGGTCGCTGAGCCGTTCCAAGCCGGGCAACGCGGCCACGACAGCCGCGTAGTCCTCGGGGGAAAGACCCCGCAGCAGCTCGGAGAGCGCGCCGGCGCGCACCTCGCGGCGATGGGCCACGGCGGCCCGGCCGGCCTCGGTGATGCTGACGACTACCGCACGCCCGTCACTGGGGTCGCCCGTACGCTCGGCCAGCCCCTCCTTCTCGAGGCGCGTGACCAGCTGCGTCATCGCCGGCTGACTGATCCCCTCGGGGGCGTAGAGCTCGCTGAGACGATGCGGACCCGAGCGCTCGAGGCGGCGCAGCGTCGAGGCGGCGGTCAGGCTCAGCGGGCCGCGCGGCGTGAGCCGGCGCAGTGTCTCGTAGAAGCGCTCGAACCCGGCCGCGACGGCCGCGTCCTGGTCCGTGATGACGGGGGCAGGCTGCACGAGAAAAATATATATCACGCGCTTATGAATGACGAATCGCGTCCGTCCCGCGGGTCCCGGCCCCGGGCCTCATTGTCACAATTTCACCATTCGCCCGAACGCGCCGCCCCATCGGGCGGACGAAAACAGCTTGAAATGGCACGATGCAGTCATGGACGAGCAAATCCTCTGGGCCTTGGTCGACCACAGCCCGGAGGCCGCCGCCCGCGACTCCTGGTTACATCCCCACCTGGGCACGACCACCGGCGGCGGCCGCGCCCCCCAGGAGTACGTGGCCGCGCTCCGCCACGTCGCCCTGACCCTCGACGCCGATCCCCGCTGGCGATCCTGGTTCCGGCAGTCCGGCCTGGCCGCCTGCGAGCTGGGCATCGTCGCCGAAGGGCTGCTCGACCACCTGCGACCGAGCGCCGACATCCGCCGCCTCGACGACCGCCTCCGGGCCAACTTCACCTGCGCTCTACCGGCCGGAGCGCCGCCCCCGGGAGGCGCGGACCAGGCCACTCGCACCGCGACCGCCGAGGTACGGGCGATGTTCGAGGTGATCCGCCAGGCGCTCACCCTGCCGGCACTGCCGCCCACGCCGCCGATGCCGTGCCTGCCCGACGACGCCCCGGACGTCCCGTTGACCGCTAAGCGGGTCTCCGAGACCCCGCACGAGCCCCAGCACCAGGGCTACCTGACCCTGACCCAGATCCAGGAGTTCTTCGCCTGAGCCCTCACCAGGTCAGGTCGACCAGCTCGCGAAGTTGCGCGAGCGCATCACTCTTGCCCGGTCCCTCCGGCAGCTCGTGCCGGGCGGCCGCGACCAACTTCCAGCGCAGCAGGGCGTAGATCTCCTCCCGGCCGGCGTCGGGAAGGTCGGGGATCCAGAGGCTGCCGAGGTTCTCCGCGACGACCATGCGGAGCCAGTCGGCCGTCTTCTGATCGTCGACGCGCGGAATGAGGTATTCCAGCGTCCACTCGAAGAGGCCACCGGTCGCCTGCCAGTCCTTGCCCGGCCGGACCATG
>DASRYP010001021.1:0-5304 GCA_035687165.1 Actinoplanes sp.
GCTGCACCGCGCACGGGTCGGGGGATTGCTCGAGACCGGGTCACCGGTCAGGAACCTGCTCGGCGCCCGGGCAACCTGGGTCGACGACAAGTTGTCCGTGGTCGCGGCCTTGATCGAGGGCCGCATCGACGCCGTGGTGGACGACGCCGGCGATCCCTGGGACATAGCACCGGCAACCCTTCTGGTCATGGAGGCCGGCGGGCGGTTCACCGACCCCTCCGGCGGGCAACGGCTCGACCTGGGCGGTGCCATCTACACCAACGGACTTCTCGACGAAGAGGTGCACGGCCTGCTCGGAAACCCTCGACTTGAACAGGAGACCTGAGCATGGCCACTATTTTGGTCACCGGCTCGAGCGGTGGTATCGGCGCCGGCGCGGCGATCCGGCTCGCCCAGGCGGGCCATCGGGTAGTGATCACCGGCCGGTCCGCGGCGAAGCTGGACGACGTCCATCGCCGTCTGAGGACCACAGCTGGCGGCGGTGCCGTGCCGGAACCGATTCAGGCCGACTTCAGCCGGCTCGACGAGGTGCGTCGCCTGGCCCGTACCGTCCTCGTCCGGGAGAAGCGCATTGACGTACTGGTGAACAACGCCGCGGTGCAGCCGCGGGAGCGCAGTCTCTCTGCCGACGGTCACGAACTGGGCTTGGCCGTCAACCACCTCGCGCATCAGCTCCTGACCTCGCTGCTGAGCGAGCGCTTAACGGAGTGCCAAGGTCGCGTCGTGACGACCGCGTCAGACGAGCACGAGAACGGCATCCTTGATTTCGACGACATGGCGATGGAGCGGTCGTGGAGCAGCGCGGCTTCGTATGCGCGCTCGAAGCTGGCCAACGTGCTGTTCACCACCGAGGTGCTCCGCCGTACGGGCATCCCGGCCAGCAGCTTTCATCCCGGTTCGGTGAGCACGGACCTGAACCGCGACGTGCCGTTCGTCCGGCTCATCCGCCCCTTCGAGCGACTCGTCTACAAGAGCCCTCGGCGAGGGGCCGACACTCTGGTCTGGCTGGCGACCTCCGAGGAAGGCGGGGCTCCTCAATCCCCTTACTACGTCGATTGCGTGCCGGCCCCGGTCGCCGATCGGGTATCCGCGGCCGATGCCGCTCGGCTGTGGGATGTCAGCTCTGACTTGATCGCCGGGAGGACGACTGATGACAGCCTTGATCCTGCTTGACTTCGCCGGCCGGCGTCCCGAGGCGTCGCTCGACCAGCTCGAGCTGGACCGGGCCGGTGTCGACTGTCAACCTTTGCTGGAGCAGTCGACACCGGACTCGGTCGACGCGCCTTCGTATGCGAAGGCCCTGATGCTCGCCTCAGATCCGGACAGACCGATCGACGGTATCGTCGCCTACTGTGCCGCGTCTCCCCTCGCGGTTGCCGTCTCCCATCTGACCGGAGCTCCGGTCGTCTTCCTCGATCCCGCAGCCAGCGAGGAGCAGGACATCGTCGGCAAGTACGCCGAGATAGTCCGGCAGATCGACGGCTCGGGACCGACGACCCGGACATCACCCCTGATCGATATTGCCTCCAAGCTGGCCGAACCCGCCAAATTGATCACCGCAATCCGGCGCGACCTGAGTCTGCGTGCGACGCGATCGTTGCAGCGCGACGGGTTCGGCGCGGCGGAGACGGCCGCCGCCATGTCACACACCGTCGGCGTCTACGTCCGATGGCTCACCTTCCTCGTCGCCATGCACCATGATGAGCAGCCGCCCCTCGCGCGGCCGGCGCTGCGAGTGCTCTCCCGGGACCACCCGGCGAAGACCCCGCTGCTGGGCATCGAGAAAGCGCCGGCGGTTCGAGTGGACTGCACACGAGCGGACCTCGCGCGACACGCGAGCACGCGCGCCGCCGTCCTGGAGTTCTTCCACGTCACGACCTCGAGATCGCCAAAGGGATGACGTTTTGACCGAGCACTCCGTCACCGAGCAGCTGGCACGAATCTGGGCCGACGTGCTGCACGTTGATCTTCCCGGACCCGATGACGACTTTTTCGAGCTCGGCGGAGATTCTCTGCTCGCCACGAAGGTCGTTCTGCACGCCCGCCGCATCTGGAACGCCGACCTGACGGTCCGCGTCCTCCTCGACCATCCGATCCTGCGGGATCTCACGATGCGGGTGGAGGAGCTTCGCCCGCCCACGCACAGCGAACCACCGGAGTGTGGCACATGACCTCGCCGGTCCGGACCGACGACGAACCGGCGGTGCATCTCCCCGATCGGCTGCCGTCCGCCGTGGTCGCCGCCCCGGATCGGGCAACGTTGCTGGCCACGGCGGAAGCTGAGGGGTGGCCACTCGACCTCGAGGGTGCGCAGCTGGACGACACCGGCTGGGAGAACGTGGTTCTGTGCACCCGTGATCACTGGATCATCCGGTTCCCCCGCGACGCGGCCGTGCCCTTTCGCGAGGAGCTCGAGATTCTGGGCCGGCTGCGTGATCGCCTGCCGGCTTCGATTCCGGTGCCGGTGCGTATCGGCCGGCGGGTACGCGCGATGGTCTATCGCAAACTGGTCGGCGCGGCCTTCGACACCAAGGCATACAGTCAGGCCGATCCCGACCGCCGCGACCGGCTAGCCGCGTCCCTAGCCGATTTTCTGGTCGCCGTACACGCGGTCGCGCCCCAGGACAGCACGCCGCGGGTCGACCATGCGGAGATCCACCGCCTGGTTGCCGAAGGGGTGTCCGCAGTTCCGGCGCAGCATCGTGCTCTGATCTCCGAGCTCGCCGACCGATATGCGAAGACTTGGGTGACCGGCGCCGTGCCCGGGCCGCATGTCTTGCTGCACAACGACTTCCACACCAGCAACATGGTGTTCCGGGAACCGGTCGGCGAGCTCAGCGGTGTCTGGGACTTCTCGTGCGTCGCAACGGGCGCGCCCACCTTCGACATGCGCTATTTCGACCGCGGGCCGCGCGACCTGCTCCTGCGGCTCGCGGACGCGTACACGTCCCGCACCAATAGATCTATTGACGTCGATGCGGCGATTCTGGCCCACCGCGTGGAGGACGTGCACGATGCCCTCACGACCGGCCGGATGAGCGTTCTCCAGGCCGCGGTCGAGAGCTGGGCGACGGTAAAAGACCGGTGATGAGCCCGGACGGGCTGACGAACGGAGCGCTGGTGTGGTGAATCCCTTCGATGACGCTGACGGACGATTCGTCGTCCTGGTCAATGACGAGCGGCAGTACTCACTCTGGCCGGCCGCCGCCGAGATGCCGCCGGGCTGGGCGATCGCCTTCGGCGCCGCCGATCGGATGTCCTGCGCCGACTTCATCCGCGACACCTGGGCAGACCTGCGACCGCTCCGACTGCGACACTCGATGGAGGGCCCCGGCTCCCCCGCGGAAGCCGCCGGGGCGCCCACCGCTGCCGTTCTGTTCGAGGCGCAGGTCAAGCGCACCCCCCAGGCGATCGCCGTCACGGATAACCGAAACAGTCTCACGTACGCGGAGCTGAACGCCTCGGCGAATCGGCTCGCCCATCGATTGATCCAGCACGGCGCACGGCCCGAGCGCCTCGTGGCCTTCGCCGGGCCACGCGACATCCACCTCGTGACAACGGTGCTGGCGATACTCAAGGCCGGGTCGGGGTATCTGCCCGTCGACGACTGCTATCCCCGCGCGCGCACGTATCGGATGCTGCGCGAGGCCCGGCCCGTGGTCTTGCTCGCAACCGGCTCCGGCGTTCCCTCGACGACGATCGCCGAGGAACTCGGCATACCTCGGCTGGATCCGAGCGACATCGAAGCGACCGGGGAGGTTTGGAGCAGCGAAGATCCCACCGATGCCGATCGAGCGGCCGCCGTCGACCGGCGCCAGGTCGCCTACACGCTGTTCACCTCCGGCTCGACGGGCCTGCCCAAGGGTGTTGTCATCAGTCACGAGAACATGTCCTATCTGCTTTCGTGGGCAGCCGGATACTTCGGCGCCGAGGGTCTGGCCCACGTTCTGCTGACCACCTCACTCAACTTCGACGTGTCGGTGTTCGAGCTCTTCTGCCCGCTCGTGTGCGGCGGCACCGTCGAAGTGCTCGAGAACGCGCTTGCTCTTGCTCAACGGCCGGCCGGCGCGGCGGTGCCCACGGTGATCAGCGGTGTGCCGTCGGTCCTGGCACAGCTGGCCGTGATAGGCCAGTTGCGCGCGCGTGCGGACACGGTCGCGTTGTGCGGCGAGGCGGTGTCCGCACGGCAGGCCCGGGCGATCAAGGAGGGTGCCGGCGCCCGCCGGCTGTTGAACATCTACGGTCCGACCGAGGCGACCGTCTACGCGACGTCGTGGCCCGACGATGGTCTGTTCTCCGGCCCCCCACCTATCGGCGATCCGCTTCCCGGCGCGCAGGCTTTCATCCTCGATGACGAGTTACGGCCCGTTACCGGAAACGCTGTGGGCGAGCTGTACCTGGGAGGAGCGGGAGTTGCACGTGGCTACTTGAATCGGCCGGACCTGACAGCGGAACGCTTCATCGCTTGCCCCTTCGACGCCGGCCGGCGGATGTATCGCACAGGAGACCTCGCGCGCCGGAACACCGATGGCACTCTGGCCTTCGAGGGCCGCGTCGACGATCAGATCAAGGTCAACGGATTCCGCATAGAGCCGGCGGAGGTGCAGGCGACGCTCGAGGAGCACGAGGCGGTCGAGCATTCCGCCGTTGTCGCCCAACGCGACGGCGACGCCGCGCGCCTGGTGGGTTACGTCGTCGCCCGCCAGCCGTGGCAGCCGGAGACGGAAAGTCTTCCCTCCCTGCTGCGCAAGTGGTTGAGCAGCCGCCTGCCGGCCTACATGGTCCCGTCTGCCGTCGTCGTTCTGCAGCATCTGCCACTGACCAGCAATGGCAAGCTGGACCGCTCGGCGCTGTCGTCATCGCAGCGGCAGGAAAGGGCACAAACCGCGGACCGCGAACAGCCCGACTCCACTCACTCACTGCTGACCGAGGTCGGCGAACTGCTGGGCCGCCCGGCGGTGAGGATGGACGAGGATCTCCTCGAGGCGGGCATGAGCTCGCTCGATGCGTTGCGGCTAGCCGTGCACTTGGCCACGCGGTGGGGCACGACGGTGAGATTGGCCGACGTTTTCCGGGCCCGTACGATGCGGGCGCTGCACGACCTGGCCGCTGCCAGGCCACGGCCCGCCTCGGAGGTCTCCACCGGAGCTGACGCGGAGCGAGCTCCTCTCACCCGAGCGCAGCAACGCTCTCTGGTCAGCGAGCATCTGCACCCTGGCGACCTCGACAACGTCGTCGTGGAGGTCTATCGCATCGACGGGCCGGTCGACGTCGAGGCGCTGAATCACGCGGTGCAGCGGGTCG
>DASRYP010001022.1:0-3310 GCA_035687165.1 Actinoplanes sp.
CCGCGCCGAGCGAGCAGGAGGCCGCGGCCGCCGTCACCCTCGCCGCGGCGGCGGCCGGCCTGGTGCTGCTGGGCGGCGACGGCGCCGACGAACTCGGCGACATCCTGCTCACCAGCGCGGACGCGTTCCACGTGGTACGCCTGGTCGACGACGAGGCGCCCCTCGTCGCCCACCTGACGCTGCGCCGGGCCGGCGCCAACCTGGCAATGGCTCGGCGCGAGTTCGGGGCGCTGGTCCGGGCGTCCGCCGGGCAAGTTGTTCCCGGTTCGCCCGGGCACCCACCGACCCTCAGCACCTTCGACCTCGGCGGCGCGCTGACGGCCCGCTCCGATCCATCCCGCCCACCCGTCGTTGACCCGGCGGTTGTCGACCCAGCGGTCGCCGGCCTGCCTCGGCGGCACCGGCGGGACCCGCCCGAGACCGACGAGAGTTCAGACCTGCTCAGCCTGCTGGGCCGCCCGTACGCGACCGACGACACCATCCTGGACCGCGTACTGGTGGTCCTCCGCCACCTCTGACATCCGGCTCCCCCACCCCTGGAGAACGACGTGCAACCCTCCGATCCCTACCAGGCTGTCCGAGCCGAACTGGCCGCGCTGCGCCATCAGGTCACCGGGGTACGCGGCTGCGTCATCGCCGGTGTCGACGGCCTCCTGATCCTGCACGACACGGTGTCCGGCCCCGAGCCGCATGACATCGCCGCGCTCGCCGCCGGCGCCCACGGCATCAGCCGAACCTGCGGGGCGGCGCTGCAGCAAGGCACGTTCCAGGAGGTCACGATCCGCAACCACGGCGGCTACCTCGCGGTCTATGCGATCGGTGAACTGGCCCTGCTCGCGGTGATCGGCGACAGCGGCCTGAACATCGCCCGCCTGCATCTGGAGGCCCGCCCGGTCACCGCCCACCTGGCCGACCTGCTCAACATCCACACCGTGGACTCCGGCTACTTCGGCTGACCCTCGTCGCCGGTGGATAACTCACCGCACCCAGGCCCGACGGCACAGTCTCGTGCCGACCCCCGGGCGGGTGGGTCGGCTAGGAGTCCGGGGGAGCCCAGCCTGATCCGCAGGTCATTCCGGGCGGTATCGCTGCCGGCCCCCAACGGCCGGGACCGGGTGGCGCGCTTGGATTTACCACTGACGCCACCGGCTCGCCGCAGGATTTGATCTTGTCGTGCAGTGACCGGATCAGAAGGACTTGGCTCGGTTGACGGTGGAGGCGCGGGCCACCAACTCGGGGGTGAACAAGAGCTGCTGGTGCTGGTGCTCGGGGTTGGTGGCCTCGTCGAGGACCAGGGTGGCGGCGGCGCGGCCGAGTTCCTGGCGTGGCTGGCGCACCGAGGTAAGCGGCACCGCGGCCGCGGCGGCGAACTCGATGTCGTCGAAGCCGACGATGGCCAGGTCCTCGGGGACGCGCAGACCGGCGCCGATGCTCTGTTGCAGCAGACCCAGGGCCAGTAGGTCGTTGGCGCAGAACGCGGCGGTCGGGCGGCGGCGCGCGGGGAGGCCGGCCAGCCGTTCGCCGGCCGATCGGCCCTCGGCGACAGTCATCGCCTCGGTCGGCAGGTAGATCAGGTCGTCCGGGTCGCGGCCCAGGGACGCCCAGAGCTCGCGCGCGCCCTGCAGACGTTCGTGGACCTGACCGATCGACTCGGGACCGCCGATGACCGCCACCCGCGTGTGGCCCTGTTCGGCCAGGTGCTCGACTGCGATGCGGCCGCCCAGCACGTCGTCGACCGCTACCGAGCAGCAGGTGTCGGCGCCGCGGACGCGGTCGACGATCACCAGCGGGACGCCCCGCCGGATCAGGTCGTCGAGGTGGGGGGCGGACGGGTCGACGGGGGTGATCAGGATGCCCTGGACTCGCTGCTGGAGCAGGCGGTCCAGGTGGACGGCCTCGCGTGCGGAGCGGCTGTTGCTGTTGCAGATGAACAGCGACAGGTCGGCGTCCTCGGCGGCGAGCTCGATGCCCTGCGCGACGTCGTGGAAGAACGGGTTGGTGCCGTCGAGCATCACGTATGCCAGGGTGCGGCTCGTGCCGGCGCGGAGCTGGCGGGCGGACTCGTTGCGCACGAAGCCGAGTTCGGCCATCGCCCGCTCGACCCGTTCGCGGGTGCGAGCGCTTACCACTTCGGGGCGGTTCATCACGTTCGACACGGTGCCCAGCGAGACACCGGCAACCGCAGCGACGTCCTTCACGGACGGCGTTCGGCCGTTCAGCACGGCGACCTCCAGGCACGGATCGGTTGAAACGTTGAAGTCGCATCTTACGGCAACCAACATGGACGCAACGGCGGTGTTTCCACAACGTTTCGCACCAACGCTTGACAGGTGTGATTGGGCCCACCTACGTTGCTCCTACATTATCTGAAACATTTCAAAGCTAGCTGAATTAGTCCCGACACCCAGACGCGGAGGTGGACCGTGGCGGAGGCAAACGCCCGGCCCGAGGACCAGCCGGCCAGGCTCGAGGTCCACGACGTCACGAAGTCGTTCGGCGCGGTCGCGGCCGTCCAAGGGGTGAGCTTCCCGCTCTACCCCGGCGAGGCGCACGCGCTCGTCGGTGAGAACGGGGCCGGCAAGTCCACCATTGTGAAGATGCTCGCCGGAGTCCACCGGCCGGACACTGGCACGCTCCGGGTCGACGGTGTCGACGTGGACTTCGCCGGCCCCGGTGACGCCAAGGCGGCCGGCATCGCCGTCATCTATCAGGAACCGACGCTCTTCCCCGACCTTTCCGTGGCCGAGAACATCGCGATGGGTAACCAGCCGCTGACCCGGCTGCGCCAGCTCGACCGCAAGGCGATGCACGCGAACGCCGAGCGACTCTTCCGCCGCCTGGGCGTGCCGCTCGACCCGACCCGGCCGGCCCGCGGCCTCTCGATCGCCGACCAGCAACTGGTCGAGATCGCCAAGGCGCTCTCGTCCGAGGCCCGAGTGCTGATCATGGACGAGCCCACCGCGGCGCTCTCCGCCGTCGAGGTGGAGCGGCTCTTCTCGGTGGTGCGGTCGCTGCGCGACGAGGGTGCGGCGATCATGTTCATCTCGCACCGGTTCGAGGAGATCACGGCGCTCTGCCAGCGGGTCACGATCATGCGGGACGGCAAGCACGTCGCCACCGAACTGGTCGCCGACCTCAGCGTCGACGACATGATCCGGCGGATGGTCGGGCGTGACCTGAGCGCGCTCTTCCCCAAGCAGGACGTCGAGCCCGGCGAGGTCGTGCTCGAGGTCGAGGGCCTGTCCCGCGAGGGTGTCTTCCGGGACATCTCCTTCTCCGTACGGGCGGGCGAGATCGTCGCGCTGGCCGG
>DASRYP010001023.1:0-2383 GCA_035687165.1 Actinoplanes sp.
GCTGGACGAGGTCGTCCGCCGGGTCGCGCCCTCGGTGCCGGTCCCGCTGCCGCGCACCTGGGACGGTCCGATGGAGACGGGTGACATGAACGCCTACGCCGACCGGACGACCGCCGCCTTCGCCGAAGTGCCCAGGCCCGAGGCGGGCTAGCGCGCCTCCTGACTGGGCACGATCACCTCGCGCATGATCAGCTGGATGGCGGCCACCATCGGGATCGCCACCAACGCGCCGACGACGCCGAAGAGGGCGACTCCGAGCAGCGCGGCGACCACGGCTGCGACGTCGCTGACCTTGACCGAGCGGCGCATCACGTTCGGATAGATCAGGTAGTTCTCCACCTGCTGATAGACGATGAAGAAGATCACGCAGACGATGCCGTCGCTCAGGGACGAGGCGAAACCGACCAGGCTCACCACGATCGCGCCCAGGGTGGCGCCGATCTGCGGGATCAGGTCGGTCACGGCCACGACGACGGCCAGGGCGAACGGGTAGGCCAGGCCGAGGATCACGGCCAGCAGCCAGGTGCTGGCCCCGGCCAGCACGGCGATCGAGATCGCGCCGACCATGTAGGCGCCGACCTTGGCGAGGATCTCGTCGGTCAGCAGCCGCACCCGGACCCGGCGCGAGGCGGGCACGAGCGAGTAGGCCGTCTCGCGGATCCGGTCGAAGGACGCCATGAAATAGATGGTCAGCACCAGAACCGTGAACAGGTTGAAGACCGTGCCGGCCACCATGCGCCCGACGCCCACCACGCCGCCGGCCACGTTGCCGACCGTGCCCGCGTTCAGCGCGCTGCTCACCCTGTTCAGGATGTCGTAGCGGGTGACCAGCTCGTTGATCGTTTCGTTGCGCTGCAGGCTGCGGATATAGCCCGGCACGTTCTCGATCAGCTGGGTGGTCTGGCTGATCAGCGGCGGGACCAGCGCGACGATGGCGCCGGCGAGCAGTGTCACCACGGTGAGCGCGACGATCGTGACGGCCAGGCCCCGGGGGACGCCCCACTTGCGCAGACGTACGACCGCGGGGTGGAGCCCGATCGCCAGGAAGAGCGCGATGAAGATCAGGACGAGGATCGACGCCGCGTTGCGCAGACCCAGGAAGAACGCGTACGCCAGGATGAGGCCCAGACCGCCGACCAGGCCCAGCATGAACGGGTTGCGGCGGTCGAGCGGCGGCCCGGGGCGGCCGAAACGTCCCTCCCGGTGCTCCTCGGCAACCCTGTCGAGCGACTCCGCGTCGTCCCGGTCGGGGGTGTCCGCGGGTAGTTCGTCGTCCCTGGTCACCGGATCCTCCACACTGGTGGGAGCGCCGGAGTTGGGGGAGCCGGCCGCACAGTCTCGCGGCGACGTTATCGCCGCACGGCCGGGGCCGCTACCCCGGCGGCCCCGAGCGTGGCGGACAGCTCTTTATTCGGCGTCGGCCCCGACGCGCGACGCGGGCGGGACGGTCACCTTGGCCGAACCGGTGACCTTGCCGGGAACGGCGGCGTGCTGGCCGACCTTCTCGGCGCCGGCCGGCTCGTCCTGCTCGTCCGGCGGGCCGGCGGCGGCCATCACCGCGGCGGCGGCGAGCTCGGCCACCCGCTTCGCTTCCTTCTGCACCTGGCGGCGGACGTCGGCCGCGTGCCGCTCGGCGGCCTCGCCCGCGCTCTTGGCCTCGGCCACCCGGGCCTGCACGGACTCGAGCTCCTGGTGGGCCGCGGCGAGACGCGTGCGAACCTCGTCGGCGGCGTCGGACCCGGAACGGGCACGCTCCTGCGCGGCGGCGAGATCACGTTCGGCGTCGGCGACCTTGGCCCGGGCCACCTCGAGCTGACGGCCGGACTCGGCGATCTTTTCCTGCTGGCCGGCGATCGAGTTGCGGACCGCGGTGGCCTGGTCGTCGGAGCGGCGCAGGACCTCCTCGGCGTACTTGTCGGCCTCGCTGCGCAGATCGGCGCACTGTTTCTCGACGCCGGCCCGCATCTGGGTCAGCTCCTGAGTGGCGGCCTGACGCTTCTGGGCCAGCTCGTGGTCGGTGGCGGCCCGCTGCTCGCTGTGGTCGCGCTCGGCGGCGGCGCGCTGGGCGTTGATCTCCTGCTGGGTCCGGTCGCGCAGCGCCTTGATCTCTTGGTCGGCCTGCGCGCGGGCCGACTTGGCATAGCTCTCGGCCTCGCTCCGGACCCGGTGGGCCGCCTGGGCGACCTGCTCGGTGTGCTGCTGGGCCTCGGCGCGGGCGCGGGTCAGCGTATTTTCGGCCTCGGCCCGCATCTGCTCGACCGTCTGACGTGTGGCGGCCAGTGCCTGGTCGGAGGCGGCGCGCTTGGCCGCGTCGGCCCGTTCCTCCTCGGCCCGGCGGGCGGCCAGCGCGATTTCGAAGTCGCGGATGCCGTTCTGCGCGTGC
>DASRYP010001024.1:0-2899 GCA_035687165.1 Actinoplanes sp.
CTCGAGACCGCCGCCCGGCAAGGTCCACCACTCACCGCCACCGGATCGTCGGCTGCGCTCATGCACCATCAGCACACGGCCGTCTCGCACGATCACGGCGGCGGCCCGTTTTCGTTGGCTCACGTGTCGCAGGCTAACCGGCTCCGCACCCGGTCCGCACGGCAACTTCGAAGACGGTGGATAACGTCCACATCCATTCCTGGGTAACGAAAACGCCACCGACCGATGAGGACGTAACGGTCACCAGCCTTCGATGCGACCGATATCGATCAGACCGCGTAACCACTGCGCGTAGGGGGCATATCCGCCGCCCCGTCACGGTGATCCTTGACGGCGAGCACCTGATTGACGCCGATGCGCGACTGCTCGAAGGCGAGCGCCGACGCCGCCATGTAGAGCCGCCACACCCGCGCGCGTCCGGGGCTGGTCAGCCGCACCGCCGTCGCCCAGTCGGATTCCAGATTCTCGACCCAGGCCCGCAACGTACGGCCGTAGTGCTCGCGCAGCGCGTGCACGTCGCGCACCTCGAAGCCGGCCTGCTCGAGCAGCGTGACCGTCGTGCCCACCGGCGCGAGCTCCCCGTCCGGGAAAACGTAGGCGTCGATGAAGCTGCGTGCCTGGTGCGGCTGCTTGTCGGCCAGGTGCAGGCGCGAGATCTGATGGTTAAGCAGCCGTCCGCCCGGCTTGAGCTGGTTGTAGAGGATCGCCGCATATTCTGCGTACGGCTCGGTGCCCACGTGCTCGGCCATGCCCACGCTGGAGACCGCGTCGTACGGCCCGTCGTCGAGATCGCGATAGTCCTCGATCCGGATTTCCACCTGGTCGGCCAGTCCCGACTCGGCGACCTGCTTGCGGGCGTACTCGGCCTGCTCGGTCGAGAGCGTGATGCCGACGACCTGGACGCCGTACTCGCGGGCGGCGTGAATCGCCAGGCTGCCCCAGCCGCAGCCGACGTCGAGCAGCCGCTGACCGGGCTTCAGGCCGAGCTTGCGACAGATCAGATCGAGTTTGTCGCGCTGCGCGTCGGCCAGACCGTACCCAGGTTCGTCGGAGGTCCAGTAGGCGCAGGAATAGACCATGCTCGGCCCGAGGACGAGGCGATAGAAGTCGTTGCCGACGTCGTAGTGGTGGCTGATCGCCTGCCGGTCACGGCGTTTGCTGTGCCGTGCGCCGCTGACGACCATCTCCTCCGGCGGCGGCTTGGGCTGGGTGCCGAGCACCCCGAGCCGTACGAGATCGCCCGCGATGGATCGGATCGGGACGTCTTTGATGTCGGGCGCGCGCCAGATCAGCGCGGCCAGCCGGTTGAGCGCATCGTAAAGATCGCCCTCGATGTCAAGGTCGCCGGCGATGTACGCCCGGGCGAGCCCCAATTCATTGGGCTGCCACATCAGCCGGCGCAGTGCGCGGCGATGCCGGATGACCAGCGTCGGGGCGTCGGCCGGTCCAGCCGTCGAACCGTCCCAGACCCGCAGATGCACGGGCAGAGGTGCCTGAAGCATGGCTTCAAGAACGCGCTGGACCTTCGACGCGGTGGTGGATTGGGGGATCGTGGTCGGCATCGGTACCTCCCGGGGCGCAGCATCGCGCGACCGAATCATGGAACCGATTCACTATCCGCCCGACGCGCCAAGTTACATAAGACCCTTTTCTTGTTTTGTGATCGAGGACTCACACTGCGCGCATGATCCGCTCGAGGCTCGCCAGCCGCATGGGGCGTGCCTGGTCGCAGCGTCGCTCCGCCAAGGCGTCAAGCACCTCACGACGTTCCCTTTCGGACAGTACGCCGGCGAACGGCGACGCGGAACGCAACCGGACCGCGTATCTCGCCGGCGAGGTCAGCGCGTCCAGCACGGCGGTCGGCTCACCGGCCAGCAGCACCTCCCACCGGTCCAGCCATTCCCACTCCCGGCCGCCGGGGTGCAGGCGGCGCATCCGGCGCAGGTTGCTCTCGGCAATCGCGAGCACCGCCGCCGGCTGGGCCGTGAGCCGCGCGGCGACCGCCTGGTGCAGCCAGAGCTGTTCGAGCTCGGTGCGGGTCAGCACGGGGTGAATCAGCGCCTCCACGTCGGTCCGGCGCACCCGCCGCAGCGGGCCGACCCTGACGTACGGCAGAAGCCCACGTGCGCAGAGATCCAGCACGCGCCGCCGCGAGAACCTGAGCAGAACCGCGGCCTCACCGATGGTGAGCAGGTCCGTCGTGCGCATCGTCACACGTGGATGCTGGCGTCAACCGGCACAGCATGCAACAACCGAACGGCTATTGACTCTTTCGCCGACCGGTCGGCACGACGCTGAACAGGTAGGTCTGCGCCCGCAGAACCGCCAGACTCAGCGGTACGCCGGTGAGCCGCTCAGCCAGTGCGAATGCCGCCTCCGTACGCTCCGCGGGCCCGTTCGCTCCGGCCGCGGTCATGGTCGGCATCAGCTCAGCCGCTCGGCTCCCCGACGCTGTTGTGGCAGACGCCGGGTCGACGTCGAGCTGCACGGCCCCGTCCTGCAGGAGCAGAAACCGCCCGCGAGCCCCCTTGTACAAACACACCAGCGTCGTCCCCGCCGACAGCGCCCGCAAGAGCGGATCGGCCAACCCCAGTTCCCCGTTGTCCTCGACCAGGAGTGACCAGTCGTCAGTGAGCCGCGACGCCCCGAAGTACAGCTTGTCGCTCGACACACTCTGCCCGTCCCCCGCGCCGACCATCTGCTGCCAGCCGATGCGCTCGAGCTCCTTGGCGCCCATCCGCTGGAGCACCTGCGACGGCCGCACATCGCGCACCCAGACGAAGCAGAAACCCTTACTGAGCTCGGTGACCTGCCGAAACCAGGCATAGTCGCCCGGCACTGCGGCACGCTCGGACGCCGACGATGGCGATGGCGATGGCGATGGCGGGCCCGACGACGC
>DASRYP010001025.1:0-4937 GCA_035687165.1 Actinoplanes sp.
GAGACCACCGACACCAAGGGCCAGAAAATCTTCACGAGCCTGACCCAGCAGGACATCGACGAGGGCATCCAGACCGCGGGTCAAATCGGCGACGACGTGCTGCAGAAGCGCAGCGGCAACCCGGTCAACCCGGCCGAGTTCACGCACGGCACCGCGGCTCAGCGGCAGCAGTCGTTCGGCAAGGGCTACGAGTCGGGCAACCCCGAGAGCTGCGCCACCTCCTTCTAGGGTTCGTGCTTCTAGGGTTCGCGCACCAGCACGGAGACCGCCCGGGCCCTGGCGATCGCGGAGACCAGAACCGCGTGCCGGGGCTCGGGCACGTCCAGGAATCGCTCGACGCGCACGGCGGCGACCGGGGCGAGCTGCGGGCCGGCCAGGACGGCTTCCACCGCGGCGCGATCACCGCCGGTCACCAGCGCGGCCAACGATCGTACGTCCGGAAGAAGCAGGCGCCCCACGATGCCGGCGCCGTCGGCAGCTGCCGCTTTGGCCTGATTGTCCCGGCGGCGCGCGAAACGCTGCTGCGACCACCCACCCGCCGCCGTCCGCCCCTGCACGTAGTGGGTGTCCACCTTGGACTTGATCAGCTCGGTGCCGTCGGCGATGCCCACCGCCACCGCACCCTTGCGCGCGAGCAGCAGTCCCAGCCGCCGTGGCCGCTGCGCCTCGGCGATCAGCTCGGCGATCGTGCCGGCCTTCTCGACGCCGGGCGGCAGCTGCCACTCCGCCGAGGCACCGTCCGCCGCGATCAAGGTCAACCCCTGTTCCCGGTACGTCCCGTGCCGGCGCTGAAAGTTCTCGACCCACCGGGCCAGCCGCTCCGGCGCGACATCGACCCACTTCCCGCCGCCCGCCGCGGCCCGTTCAACCATTCTTGTCACACTACGGTGGCAGGATCTGGGCCATGAAAGACCGCACCGGAGTTAGCGAAGCGTTCGTCGGGCCAGGAGGACGGCCCCAGCGGGCTCAGCCATGACCGACCTGACGGTGACTTTGCTCGCGCGGCTCGATGAGGAGCTGCTGCCTGCAGCCGACCCGGTGACGGCTGCGGGCCAGGCGGCGTACACCGCGATTTCTTCGTGCGCAAGGCGATCGGGTGGGCACTGCGGCATTACGCACGCACCGACCCCGACGCGGTGCGGTCCTTCGTCGAGGAACACCGGTCGACCCTGTCCGGCCTCTCGGTACGGGAAGCCACCAAGCATCTCTGACCGGAGGCTCGGGTGCGGGAGAGCACTGTGCGCGGCGCGGCCTCAGGACCCGGCCCCGACGGCCCTCGCTGGATCAGTCCGCCAGGCCACGCGGGCTTGGGCGGGTGAGCTGATCGAGCGTCAGGAAGGGAGCAGGAGCCGGGCGGCGAGGACGGCGATCACGGCGCTGGAGATCAGGGCCGTGAGGGCGCGGCCCCGGGCACCGGTCAGCCGGCGGCCCACCAGGGAACCTCCGGCGGCAATGGCCAGCTGCCAGCTCGCTGAGGCCAGGAAGACGCCGGCGACGAAGAGGACACCACCGCCGGCGCCGGCCCGGCCGAGCACCAACGCGGCGAAGTAGACGACCGTCGCCGGGTTGAGCAGGGTCAGGCCGAGCACTCCGGCGTAGGCGCGGCACGGCGTGGCCGGTCGCTGATCGACCGCCGCGGGGCCCGGCTGGTGGAAGGCAGCCCGGGCCGTCATCGCGGCGATGACGAGCAGGACCGCCGCCGCCACCCAGCGCAGCGGGGAGGCAATGGGGGCGATCACGCCCGCCACGGCTGCTCCACCGGCCACCGCGATCGCGGCGAAGACCCCGTCGGCCGTCGCCGCGCCCAGCCCGGCCGCCGCGCCGACTCGCAGCGAGGTACGCGCACTGAGTCCGGCGATGAGTACCCCGATGGCCCCCATCGGCAGTGCGACTCCGTAGCCGGCGACGACACCGGCCAGAAACGCCGCGCTCACGACAGCTGCTGACGGACCGCCGTTCCGCTGAGGGCACTCCGCTGCTGTCGCACGGCCCGATCGGCCACAGCGACAGAGACAGCGGGAAACGGGATCGGCTTGGTCACGTGGCCATCGTGCCTTTCCGACCCGGCCGTGGCGACTGAGTTTCGCCGGTCGGATCCGTCCTCAGTGAGCCGCGGTCACCCGGCGGGTTCCGCCCCGCATCTCCACCAGGCTGAGCGGTCGCCGTCGCCGCCCGGGCTGGATAGGGTTCGGATCATGGGTGTAGTCGCCGAACTTCTCCTCGTCCGGCACGGGCAGAGCCTGGCCAACGTCGCTTTTCCCGCCGCCGACGCGGCGGAACTGCTCGAGGCCGAGGTCAGCGGCCGCGACGCCGAAGTGCCACTGACCGAATACGGGGAGCGCCAGGCCGCGGCGCTCGGCGAGTGGATCGGCGCGCTCCCCGAGTACGAGCTCCCCCAGGTCATCATCACGTCGCCCTACCTGCGGGCCCGCGAGACCTGGCGGATCGCGGCCGAGAAATCGGGCGTCGACCTGCCCGCGCCGACCACCGACGTCCGTCTCGTCGACCGGCTGCTCGGTGACCTCGAAATGCTCACCCGCGCCGCTGTGGCGCAGCGCTTCCCCGACGAGGCCCAGCGACGCGCCGATGCCGGCGAGCACCGGTACGCCCCGCCGGGCGGCGAGTCGTTCGCGGACATCGAGGTGCGGCTCGGCTCGTTCCTCGACGACCTGAACCGCGACCACGCCGACGAGCGGGTCGTCGTGGTCGCCCACGACGCGGTCGTGCTGATGATGCGGGCCGTGATCGAACGGCTCGGCTGGGACCGGGTGGTCGAGGCCGAACGCGCGGCCGGGAACGTCCGAAACGCATCCCTGACCCGTTTCGTCGATGTGGACGGACGTCTCGAGCTGGCCTACTACAACTCGGTGGACCACCTGCCGCCGACCTGACCCGGCCGGGGTCGCCGCCGCGCCGGTCCTCCAGCCCGGCGCAGTGATCAGTCGGGATTGGACCACTCGCGCAGCTGGGTCAGGACGTCACGGTCGCCGTCGCCAAGAAGGTCGTCGAACGAGACGCGGCCGTAGAGGGCCAGCACCAGCTCGCTCGCCGACGCCCGGACCGTCACCACTGGATCGCCGGCGGCGGCCGGGTCGAGACGCGCGCCCGAGGGCGAGAGATCCAGCACGTAGGTCGGCCCGTCGACCGCGTCGAACGCGACCCGCGCCGGTCGGTGTGGCCAGGCGCCCAGTGACCCCGCTCCGACCTGCAGGAATTCGGCCACGCCGTCGACCGCGACGGCAGCGGGCAGCGGCTCCGCCTTTCCCACGGTCTCTTGCGCGTCAAAAGCATGCACCGCCGCCTCCTGCACCTGATGGCGAGCGATCGCCCCCACTGTCAGCGGCGCCGAAGAATCACCCCACCAGGCCCACGCCGGCACGCCGGCGCCCAGCGACCCGCCCGAGCCGTCAGCGCGGCCCGCGCTCTCGCGCAGTGCGGACAGCAGCAGCTCGGTCGACTCGGCCGACCAAGTGAGCAGGTCGCCAGTCGGCTCCCGGTCGCCCAGCTCGGAAGCCGGCGGCGGCCCGGTGGTGCTCCCGGCTCTCACCACCACGGCCCAGAACCGCTGCACGGCGCCCACGTGTGCCACGAGATCGCGAAGATCCCAGTCGGGGCAGCCGGGCACGCGGGCGTCGGAGACAGCAGCGGCGGCGACTGCGTCACGCAGCGCCGCCGACCGCTCGTCGATCAGGGAGAGCAGGAAATCAAATGGCAGGGCGGGAGTTTCCATGCCCTTTTCTACCAAGCGGGTACGACAGAATTTCAGACGTTGAAGCCCAGCGCCCGCAACTGCTCGCGACCGTCGTCGGTGATCTTGTCGGGGCCCCACGGCGGCAGCCACACCCAGTTGATGCGGAAGTCCTTGACCAAGCCGCCGCCCGGGCCGGTGGTCAGCGCGGTCCGCGTCTGGTCCTCGATGACGTCGGTCAGCGGGCAGGCCGCCGAGGTGAGCGTCATGTCGAGGGTGGCGATGTTCTCCTCGTCCACGTGGGTGCCGTAGACGAGGCCGAGGTCGACGACGTTGATCCCCAGCTCGGGGTCGACGACGTCCTTCATCGCCTCTTCGATGTCGTCGATGGAAGCCTTGGACACGGCCGGAGCGGTATCCACGGGAGTATCGGTGGCGGGAGAGTCAGTCATGCCTTCACCTCTGAAGAAACCTGGGACGAGGACGAGGCCGAAACCTCGACACCGGCGCGAGCCGCCGCGTCCTTGAAAGCCATCCACGGCAGCAGTGCGCACTTCACTCGGGCCGGGAACTTCGCGACCCCGGCGAACGCGATGCCGTCGCCGAGCACGTCCTCGTCGGGGTCGACCTGGCCGCGTCCCTGCATGAGCGCCACGAACGCGGTGTGGATTCCCGCGACGTCGGCCGTGTCCCGGCCCTTGAGCAGCTCGTGCAGCACCGACGCGGACGCCTGGCTGATCGAGCACCCCAGCCCGTCGTACGAGATGTCGGAGAACGTGCCGTCGGCAGCGCTGACCCGGACCGTGATCTCGTCGCCGCAGGTCGGATTGACGTGGTGCGCCTCGCCGTTGAACGGGTCGCGCAGGCCACGGCCGTGCGGATGCTTGTAGTGATCCAGGATGATCTCTTGGTAGAGCCCGTCGAGCATCATCAGCCGAACACCTTCTTGACCTGGTCCAGACCGCGGGCAAGCGCGTCGATCTCGTCCGTGGTGGTGTAGAGATAGAACGACGCGCGGGTCATCGCCGGCACGCCGAAGCGGGCACAGGTCGGCTTCGCGCAGTGGTGCCCGACCCGCACCTCGACACCGAGCGCGTCGAGGACCTGGCCGACGTCGTGCGGGTGCACCCCGTCGACGGCGAACGACAGCGTGCCGCCGCGGCCTTCCGGGGTGGTCGGGCCGAAGAGGCGTACGCCGGGCACGTCGCTCAGGGTCTTGAGGGCGTACGCGGTGATGTCCTGTTCGTGC
>DASRYP010001026.1:0-3010 GCA_035687165.1 Actinoplanes sp.
CTGTGGCAGGCCGCCGGCTCCGCCGGTGCGGACGTGTACGGCGACCGGCCGCTGCGCACCGTCCGCCGGGCCGTCTCCACCGGCACCCACCTGTGGTCGTCCGCGCCGCTGAAGCAGGCGCTGGTCGAGGAGTTCGGAGACCTCACCTTCGAGGAGCTGCCGGTCCGGTTCCAGGTGTGCGCGGCGAGCATCGAACGGGCCGCCGAGCACTGGTTCGACAGCGGGCCGCTGGTCGACGCCGTGCTGGCGTCCTCGGCCGTACCCGGTCTGTTGCCCCCGATGGAGATCTCGGGGGAGCACTATGTGGATGGCGGAATCGTCAACTCGATCCCGATCGGCGAGGCGGTGCGCATCGGGGCCAAGCTGATCTTCGTCCTGCAGGTGGGCCGGGTGGAGCGCCCGCTGCAGGTTCCGCGGCGTCCGTGGGAGGTGGCCCAGGTGGCTTTCGAGATCGCCCGGCGACATCGGTTCGCCCGGGAGCTTGCCGCGCTGCCCGACGACGTACGGGTGCACGTCCTGCCCACCGGCGGCGGTGACAGCCGTGATGACAGCCCCTGGGCCTACCGTGACCTGGCCGCCGTGGGCCGCCGGATCAGCCGCGCCTACACCGCGTCCCGCCGCTATCTGGCCGCCAACGCCCTGACGGCTCCCTGATGCCGCCCCCGATCTGGGTACGCCGCCTCGTCATCGCCCCTGCCGTCGTGCTGCTCGCCGTCGCCCTGCTCGCGACAGTGCCGATCTGGCTGGTGCTGGCGCTCCTGGCCTCGCCACTGGTCCCCGGCCACCTGCGGGTGCCCCGGCTCGTGCTGCTGGCGATCCTCTACGTGTTCTGGGACGCCGCCGCGCTCGTCGTGCTGGCCGTCCTCTGGGTCGCCGCCGGCTTCGGCCGCAATCTGCGCAGCCCCGCCTTCCAGCGCGCGCACTACGTGGTCACCGGTCGCTTCCTGGCCGTCCTCTTCTGGGCCGCTCGCTGGGCCCTGCATCTGACCGTCGACGTGGTCGGCACCGACCCCGACACGGGCATGCCCGGTCGTCCCGAGATCGTGGTGAGCCGGCACGCCGGGCCGGGCGACTCGTTCATCCTCATCCACGCCCTGGTCAACTGGTTCGACCGCGAGCCGCGGATCGTCCTCAAGGCCACCCTGCAATGGGATCCGGCCGTCGACGTGCTGCTCAACCGCCTGCCCAACCGGTTCATCGCGCCCGGCCGCACCGGCACCGCCACCCTCGAGCAGCAGATCGCCGAGACGGCCACCGGCCTCGACGACAACGACGCCTTCGTCATCTTCCCGGAGGGCGGCAATTTCACGCCGCGCCGCCGCACCAGCGCGATCGCCCGGCTGCGGGCCCGCGGTCTGGACGACGCCGCCCAGCGGGCCGAGAGCCTGCGGCACGTGCTTCCGCCGAAGCCGGGCGGCCTGTTCGCGGCGATCGACGCGGTCCCCGACGCCGGGGTCATTTTCGTGGCGCACACCGGCCTGGACAGGATGATGACGGTCGCCGACGTCTGGCAGGAGCTGCCGATGGACAAACGGCTGGTGATGAAGTTCTGGAGCGTCCCGCCGGAGGAGGTGCCGACCGGCGAGGAGGAGCGGGTCGCCTGGCTCTACGACTGGTGGGAACGGATCGACTCGTGGATCGAGGAGAACCGCCCGGCGTTCCGCCCGCTCACCACCGACTGGACCGCACGCAGATCGGCGGCGGACGTCTGAGCCGCCCACCGCCGAGATCTGAGCCGGCGAGTCTTACTTGCCGAGCGAGTTGTAGAGGCTGTCCGGCGCCTCGGTCACCTCGGTGGCGGCCGGCTTGGTGACGGAGACCGGAACGCCGTAGTGGCTGTAGAGCACCTCGAGCGGCTGGGCGGCCTGCCCGTTCACGGCCGGGATCTCGACGGTCAGCTTGGCGATCCGCCCCTGGTCGTCGAGCTCGGCGGTGAACGGCACCCGCTGCGCCGGAGACTGGTCGACCGTCACCTGCGAGACCCCGGCCAGCCCGACCGCGTTGGCGAGGTCGAGTGTCCCGGCGTAGCTGGTAGCGCCGGTGGAACGCACGTCGGTGGAGGAGCTGAGCAGCTTCGAGGTGTTCACCGGGTCGATCTGGCCGGGGCGCAGACCGACGTTGACGCCCTCGGGCAGCCGGGAGACGTCGACATGGGTCCACGTGCCGGCCTTGGTGATGCCCGGGACCTGCAGGTAAAGGTCCTGGCCGGCGAGCCGCGTCTTGATGTTGATCTCGGCGTTCGGGCCGGTCGCACTGAGGTCGGCGGTGCCGTTGCTCTGGGCCGGGTCGACCGCGCCGGTCAGCTTGAAGCCGGCCCCCGAGGTCGCCGTGACCTTGAAGCTGGTGGTGCCGAGCTGCGAGGTCGCCTTGGTGAGGGCCGCGACGGCGGCCGGGTCGGCCGCGCTCACCGAGGCGGTCGCCGACGCTCCGCCGGAGGCGGCGGGTGCGCTCGCGCCGGTCGTCGCGGTGCCGCCGTCGCCGCAACCGGTCAGCGACAGCGCGACCGTCGCCATCGTCGCGAGACCCAGCCCGGCGAGCCGTGGTGTCGGCATGTCCGTCCCTTCGTTCGACCGCCGTCCGAGTGACGTCGGCTCACGAACGTCAATTCCCTGTCACCCCCGCGGGCAAACGGACACGACGGACAACGTGGCCCGGGTCGGACCCGAACGGAGGGGTGTGACGACAGCCTCCCGAGCCGACCGGGCATCATTGCCGT
The DNA here is from genome assembly GCA_035687165.1 of Actinoplanes sp. Lineage (GTDB taxonomy): Bacteria > Actinomycetota > Actinomycetes > Mycobacteriales > Micromonosporaceae > Actinoplanes. Next base: position 2,717 of record DASRYP010001026.1, read on the forward strand.
GGCTCAGACACCCGCAGACCCCCCGGGAGGACCCGTGAGATTCGAGGTCAGCAAGGTCCTCGATGCTATCGAGGCCCGCCTCACCACCGATCCCGCACTTGCTCGTGCCGTGGTCGATATGTCGGAAATTGTGCGTTATGCCGACCTTGACGGCGGTCGCCCGGCCAGTTCCGTACGCCTCGGTCTGGCCGTCGACGCCCTCGGCATGCGCTTCTCCGAGGAGAACGTGCCGGTCTACGTCGTGGCACCTCGCGGCCTGCTCTCCGACACCGACCTGACCTCGAACGAGCGAAT
>DASRYP010001027.1:0-2772 GCA_035687165.1 Actinoplanes sp.
CCGAGCGAGGTGAACAGCGGCACGAGCAGCGGTGGACATGCGATCAGCGTAAACCGACACCGAGCACAAACCGAGTTCCTAGCTTCCTAGGACGCCCTAGCGGCGGTGCCGCACACCACAGAAGGACGCCTTCGGCGACGACCGCCCGCACTACCTTTGCCGGACCGAGAAAGGCCAGTTCACGCGCGCGGGCAGGGGCCGCGCGACGTTGTGCGGTGGGCGGCTTTCGCGGGCGGTGGGCGGCTTTCGCGCCGCCGATTCTCAGAGGTCGAGCACCGTCCCGTCGATGGCCCCGATCTCCTCCTCGGTGAGCGTGAGGTGGTTGATCGTGGCGACGTTGTTCTCGAGCTGCTGGACGCTCGAGGCGCCGATGATCACGCTGGTCATCCGGTCGTCGCGCAGGGCCCAGGCCAGTGACATCTGGGCGAGGGACTGGCCGCGTCGCCGGGCGATGTCGTTGAGGGCGTGGATGCGTCCCAGCGTCTGGTTGTCGAGGTCGCTCTCGTTGAGGAAGGTGCTGGTGCGGACCCGCGAGTCGTCGGGGATGCCGCCGAGGTAGCGGTCGGTGAGCAGGCCCTGCTGCAGCGGGCTGTAGGCGATGCAGCCGGCGCCGACCGCCGCCAGGGTGTCGAGCAGGTTGTCCTTCTCGATCCAGCGGTTGAGGATCGAGTACGACGGCTGGTCGATGAGCAGCGGGGTGCCCAGGTCGCGCAGGATCGCGGCGGCCGCGGCGGTCTGTTCGGCGGTGTAGTTCGACAGGCCGACGTACTGGGCCTTGCCGGCGCGGACGACGGCGTCGAGGGCGCCCATCGTCTCCTCGAGCGGGGTGTCCGGGTCGGGCCGGTGGTGGTAGAAGATGTCGACGTAGTCGAGGCCGAGCCGCGTCAGCGACTGGTCGAGCGAGCTGACCAGGTATTTGCGGCTGCCCCATTCGCCGTACGGTCCGGGCCACATGTAGTAGCCGGCCTTGGTGGAGACGACGATCTCGTCGCGGTAGGCCTTGAGGTCGGTGCCGAGGATGCGGCCGAAGTTGCGTTCGGCGCTGCCGGCCGGTGGGCCGTAGTTGTTGGCCAGGTCGAAGTGCGTGACGCCGAGGTCGAAGGCGCGGCGGACGATGTCGCGCTGGCGCTGCCAGGACCTTTCGTCGCCGAAGTTGTGCCAGAGGCCCAGCGAGATGGCGGGCAGCCGCAGTCCGCTGCGGCCGGTCCGCCGGTAGGGCATGGTGTCGTAGCGGTCGCCCGCGGGGGTGTAGATCACAACCCCACCCTAGAGACCTCGGTGCGGAACAGGCCCGCTGGTAGGTTGGGTGCAGCCATGCGGGAGAGACCGGCGCATCGTTATGGATCGCGGCGGCGCCGAAGGGGCAAATCCTCCCCGGAACCTCTCAGGCAAAAGGACCGCGTGGGCAGGCGACTCTGAAGCTTCCGGGCCGCAGCCTGTGTGCTGTGGTGCGGGGTGACAGAGGGGGAGGCCGCCTTGTCGACCTCTCTTAGGAGCCGTCATGACGTTCGCTTCCCGGCATATCGGGCCGGACACCGACGAGCAGACTCACATGCTCAAGAGCATCGGGTACGCGTCCCTGGACGCGCTGATGGATGCCGCGATCCCCGAGGTGATTCGCTGGCACGGGTCGTTGGATCTGCCCGAGGCGGCGTCCGAGGCGGAGACGATCGCCGAGTTGCGGGCGATCGCGAGCCGTAACCGGGTGACGACCTCGATGATCGGGCTGGGCTACTACGGCACTCGCACGCCGGCGGTGATCAAGCGGAACGTGCTGGAGAACCCGTCCTGGTACACGGCGTACACGCCGTATCAGCCGGAGATCAGTCAGGGCCGGTTGGAGGCGCTGCTGAACTTCCAGACGATGGTGACCGATCTGACCGGGCTGACGACGGCGAACGCCTCGATGCTGGACGAACCGACGGCGGTCGCCGAGGCGATGACGCTGGCCAAACGGGCGTCCAAGTCCAAGTCGCAGGTGTACGTGGTGGACGCGGACACGTTGCCGCAGACCCTGTCGATCCTGCGGACCCGGGCCGAGCCGCTCGGCATCTCGTTGGCCCTCGTGGATCTTGATGCTGGTGACGCTCTTCCGGACGAGTTCTTCGGTCTGCACCTGCAGTACCCGGGTGCCTCGGGTGCCGTACGGGATCACTCGGCGTTGATCTCGGCGGCGCACGAGGGTGGTGCTCTGGTGACGGTGGCCGCCGATCTGCTGGCGTTGACGCTGTTGCGCGCGCCGGGGGAGATCGGCGCGGACATCGCGGCGGGTACGACGCAGCGTTTCGGGGTGCCGCTGGGCTTCGGTGGTCCGCACGCCGGTTACCTGGCTGTGCGCGCGGGGCTGGAGCGGTCGTTGCCGGGCCGTCTGGTGGGGGTGTCGAAGGACGCGGACGGCGCCCCGGCGTACCGGCTGGCCCTGCAGACACGGGAGCAGCACATTCGCCGGGAGAAGGCGACGAGCAACATCTGTACGGCGCAGGTCCTGCTCGCGGTGCTGGCGAGCATGTACGCGGTCTATCACGGCCCGGCGGGTCTGAAGGCGATCGCCGAGCGCGCGCACGGGCACGCGCTGACCCTGGCCGGTAGCCTGCGGGCGGGCGGTGTCGAGGTCGCGCACGACGCGTTTTTCGACACGGTGACCGCGGTGGTACCCGGCCGTGCGGCGGCGATCGTCGCGGCCGCCGCCGGGCAGAACATCGACCTGCGGCTGGTGGACGCCGACCGGGTCTCGGTGTCGGCCGACGAGACCACCACCGCGGCCCACGTCGC
>DASRYP010001028.1:0-13778 GCA_035687165.1 Actinoplanes sp.
GTCCATGCACGCATCGCGGACCGACGCCGCGACTACCTGCACAAACTGACCACTCGACTCGTTCGTGAAAACCAAACGATCGTGATCGAGGACCTGACCGTGCGCAACATGGTCAAGAACCACAGCCTGGCCCGCTCGATCTCCGACGCGGCCTGGCACCAGTTCCGCACCATGATGGAGTACAAAGCCGAATGGCACGGCCGTGACCTGATCGCGGTCGACCGCTGGTTCCCGTCCTCCAAACTGTGCTCGGCCTGCGGACGCCTGGCCGAGAAGATGCCACTCAACGTCCGCAAGTGGACCTGCCCCTGCGGGGCCGTCCACGACCGCGACGTCAATGCGGCGCGCAACATTCTCGCGGAGGGGCTCTCCGTGATTGCCTGTGGAGGCGGTGTAAGACCTCAACGGACGAACGTCCGGACGGGGCAGTCGCCTGTGAAGCAGGAACCCCAGCGGGCGACCGCTGGAATCCCCCGCCTTTAGGCGTGGGGAGGATGTCAAGATGGGGGCCGTGACGGGTGGTGGCGGCGGGGTTCGGGGCGGCCCTGGCGGTGGCGGCCGGGGCGGTGACGATGCTCGTGGCGTTGGTCGCGGGGCCGAGGGGCTGGTGGGACGGGTACGTCAGTGAGGCCGGGACGGCCGGGCAGCCGTACGCGATCCCGTACCGAAGCGGTCTGGTTCTGCTCGCCGTCGGGGTGGCGCTGCTCGGGGTGGCGCTGCGGCGGATGCGGCTCGTCCACGCGAGTCTGCTGGTCGCGGCGGGGCTGGCGGCGACCTCGGGCCTGGTGGCGTGCAGTGACACCTGCCCGCTGCCGCCCTACGAGCCCGCGACGGCGGCCGACATCGTGCACGCGTCGGCAAGCGTCGCCGGGATGATCGTGCTGGCGGCGGCGATGGCCGCGGTGTGGTTCGCCCGTCCGCGACCGGCGCTGACCCGGCTCGCGGGCGCCGCCCTGGTGCTGATCGTGCCGCTCGGCGCCGCGCTGGGGCTGACCATGCTCTTCGTCGGACGTAGCGACTTCGGCGCGACGGCGGAGCGGCTGATCCTGGTGGTCGCGGTGAGCTGGCTCGTCGGGACCGGTCTGATCGCGGGGGTCACGCCGGCGACGGGCCGGTAGCCGCCAGGATCAGGTAGAGGTTCTTCGGGTCCTCGAGCACGACCAGCTTGTTGGTGGTGATCGCCGAGTCGGTGGAGAAGACGTTGCCGACGTCGATCTGGCCCTTGAACAGGGCGTTGAGGGGTGAGCGGGCCGCCGGCACCGACCCCCACCGCACGCGGGAACGACTCGAAGCCCACGAGGCACTGGTCGACCGCTGGGTCTTCTAGGGCTTGCCCTCGGGCTTCGTGCCCGAGCCACGCCAGATCCGCTGGAAGCTGGTGCCGTTGTCCCGATAGCGGTAGAAGAACCCTCCCGCCAGCGGAAATATCGAGGGCTGCCCCTCGGTTGTGACCATCGACTTCCTCGGGAGGACAGAGACATGAAGAACGGCATCCACCCCGCTTACCACACTGTCGTCTACCGTGACCGCAACGCGGACTACGCATTTCTCACCCGGTCGACCGAGACCAGTGAGAAGACGGTCGAGTGGCGCGACGGAAAGAGCTACCCGGTGATCGACGTGCAGATCTCGGCGGCGAGCCACCCGTTCTGGACAGGTCGTTCACGGGTGCTCGACACCGCGGGCAGGATCGAGAAGTTCAACGCGAAGTACGCGAAGTTCGCGAAGTAACGGCCACCAAAGCCCGGCGTCTTCCCGACGCCGGGCTTTTTTGTGCCCCAGGGGCACCCGCGCGGCAAGATCGTGCCGGCCGGGTCGGTGTGACCACGGCGGTGGCGGGGAACGATCGTACCCATGCGCCATGATCTTTCTGGCAAGACAGCCCTGGTGACGGGATCGACCCAGGGCATCGGACTCCCTCCCCGTACCTACTGCAGGGGGAAGACCTGCCCGCGCTCCGACTCGGGGCGCGGGCCGAAGATGCGGCGTTCGCCCTCGGTGATGGCGACGTCGTTGATGCTGGCCTCGCGGCGGCGCATCAGGCCGTTCTCGTCGAACTCCCACAGCTCGTTGCCGTAGCTGCGCCACCACTGACCCTCGATGTCGTGCGACTCGTACTGGAAACGCACCGCGATGTGGTCGTCGGTGAACGCCCACAGGGCCTTGCGCAGCGCGTAGTCGAGTTCCCGCTGCCACTTGCCGGTCAGGAACTCGACGATCTGGCTTCGCCCGGTGACGAAGGCCCCGCGGTTGCGCCACACCGAGTCCTCGGTGTAAGCCAGTGATACCTTCACCGGGTCACAGGTGTTCCAGGCGTCCTCGGCGGCTTGCACCTTCTGCCGGGCGGTCTCGAGCGTGAACGGCGGGAACGGCGGTTTTCCAGTCATGCCTGAGACGCTAAGACCTCGCGGTGCCGAAGCCATCGCATATGTGAAGTAAAGAACGCTCAGTGGGGCCGCTGGGGGGCGGGCAGGATCATCTGATCCCTTGTGGACTTCTGCTGATCTACTACGATGCGCACGTGGGCGACAAAGCAGAACGCGTGATCGACACCTCGGTGCCGCATCCGGCCCGGCGTTACAACTACTGGCTGGGTGGCAAGGACCACTTCGCCGCCGACCGGGCCTCGGGGGACGCGATCGCGAAGGTGTTCCCGATCGTCGTGGCGCTGGCCCGCGCGAACCGCCAGTTCCTCGACCGGGTCGTGCGGTTCGTGGCCGGCGAGGGCGTGCGGCAGTTCCTCGACGTCGGCGCCGGCCTGCCCGCGCCGGACAACACGCACGAGGTCGCCCAGCGGGTCGCTCCCGAGGCGCGGGTCGTCTACGTCGACAACGATCCGATAGTGATGGTGCACGCCCGTGCCCTGCTGCAGGGCGACCCCCGGGGCCGGACGGCTTATCTCGAGGCAGACCTGCGCGAGCCCGACGCGATTCTGCGGCACGACGCGCTGCGCGACACCCTCGACCTGAAGGAACCGGTCGGGCTGCTGCTCATCGCCATCCTGCACTTCATCCACGACGACGCGCAGGCCGCGGCGTCGGTGCGCACGCTGGTCGACGCTCTGCCGTCCGGCAGCTACGTGGCGATCACCCACGGAACGATGGACTTCAGCTCGGCCGAGGGCATCGCGACGTACGAGAAGATGTTCGCCGCGGGTGGCACCGACGTGCGCGCGCGCGGCAAGGAGCAGATTCTCGGCTGGTTCGACGGGCTCGAGATCGTCGAGCCGGGCGTCGTGCTGGTCAGCGACTGGCGCGGCGAGGACGACCCGGCCGACCGCCCGGTCAGCAACGACCTCGGCATCTACGCCGTGGTGGCCCGCAAACCGTAGGCGTAATCCCTGAACGGAACGCGCGCTATCGGCGGGGGCCGTGGATCTCGCTGTGCAGGCGTTCCATCCGTCGGTCCAGGCGGGCGGCGTCCTCGGCGGCCGCGGCCAGCTCCTCGCGGACCGGGCCGGGGACGATCGGGTCGTACTTGTAGTGGATCTTGTGTTCGAGGCTGGCCCAGAAGTCCATCGCCACCGTGCGCAGCTGGACCTCGACCGGCACCGACACCATCTGCTCGGAGAGGAAGACCGGAATCTCCACGATCAGGTGCAGGCTGCGGTAGCCGTTCACCTTCGGCTGGGCGATGTAGTCCTTGGTCTGCAGCAGGGTGATGTCGGGCTGGCGGGTCAGCATGTCGGCCACGGTGTAGACGTCGGAGACGAAGCTGCACACGATCCGGATGCCGGCGATGTCGCGGATCCGGGAGCGTACGTCGTCGACGGTCAGCGGGCAGTCGATCCGCCGCGCCTTGGCGGTGATGCTGGCCGTGGTCTTGAGGCGGGGGCTGACGTGCTCGATCGGGTTGCCCCGGCCGCGGTGGGCCAGTTCCTCGGCCAGGATGGTGATCTTGGTGCCGATCTCGGCCAGCCCAAACTTGTAAACCAGCATGAAATGGGTCATATCGTCGGCTTGGCCCAACAGTGGTCCGGGCCCGGACCGGAGTGTGATCTCGCGATCTATGTCCTCGGTCGTCACGGTTCCCGTCTCCTGTGCGCGGCGTTCGCCCCTAACCGTAGGCGCAGCGTGTCGCTGTCATGACAGGAGGGCCGAAGTTCCCGGGCTGCGACCGCACGGCCGCAGCCCGGGAACTGATTACTTCCCGTACACCCCTACTTCCCGTACGCCTGGAACTCGGCCACGCGGACGTTGAGCGCCTGCGGACGGGCCGTGGCGCAGTCCGTGGCCGCCCGCGGGTCGGCGTCCTGCTCCCCGGCGAAGTCCGGACCGCCGGTGCACTGGTTGGTCACGACCTCGAGGCGCAGGTGGGTGGCGGTCGTGTCGCGGATGTCGAACGACTTGACGACCAGGTTCGTCACCCGCGGCCGCGGCGCCACGGCCGGGAACGCGTCCGGCTTGCTGGTGTAGACCGACCGGAACTCCGACGCGTTCGTGCAGGTCACGGCGGCTGTCGCGGTGCAGGCCAGCACCTTGAACTGCCGAAGCGCCGTGTACCGGTTCTGAGTGCCGGCGTCCGGGTCCCCGGTGACCGGCGGGCGCAGCTGCGCGCTCACCTGCACCCGCCGTACGGTCTGAGCCCCGCCGGCCAGATCGACGGTGACCTGCTTGCCCGCCACCGCGCTGCCCAGCGACGCCCAGTTGGTGGCCTCGTCGTCGTCGGTCAGGCGGGCCAGGTTGATGCCGTCGCCGGTGGCCGTCGCCCCGCTCGCCGCGGAGGCCAGGTTGGTCGGCATGCGGACGAGCAGCGTGCGGGTCAGCGGCAGCACCAGGGCCTTGGCGACCCGGGCGTGGCCGTGGCCGGGCGCCTGGGCGATGAATCCGTACGCGCCCGGCACGAGCTTGACCTCGTCCGGCAGCGGCGTCGCCGGGTCGGTGTCGGCCACCGCGACCGCGCGGGCCTGGTAGTCGCCGACGAAGAGCTTCGCCCCCGCCACCGGCCGCCCCTTCTCGTCGACCGGCCGGAACTTGACCGTCCCCTCCTTCGCGTACGGCGAGGAGAAGCTCGGCGTCGGGTCGGCATCCCCGGCCCCCAGGCTGACCGCGTCCGCGCCGAGACCACGCTGGGCGAACGCGTTCCAGAGGAGCGCCTGGTTGGCCCCGCCGAAGCGCACCAGGTCGGCGCCGAGCAGCGCGTCCCGGGCGTCGACCTGGCTGTTCGCGCTGTTGGCGAGCAGCAGGAAGGAGTCGAACACGAGCTGGATCCAGCGCCGGTTGCCCGGACAGCTGGTCACCGGCGTACGCCCGTTGGCGCACGACTTGTTCAGCGCCGCCGAGCCCGCGCCGTACCGCTTGAGGAACGCCCGCCGGATGTCGAAGTTCGTGGCGCTCCACAACTCGCCGGACGCGTGCACCTGCAGGCCGACGAAGTCGTAGTCGACGCTGCTGTAGTTGAGCGGGCTGTCGCTCATGTTGTAGTTGCGGATGCCGGCGACCGGGTCGCTCGTCACGTACTCCCCGATCGTGTACGCCCGCTCGCCCTTGGGGGCATACCCGTGCTCGTTCAGGTACTCCATCGCCAGCTGGTCCGACCAGCTCTCGCTCATGCCCTGCGGCGAGCTCAGGCCCGCGTCCGGCCCGGCGATCATGCGGTTGGTGATGGCGTGGGTGTACTCGTGCCCGATCACGGACATGTCGTAGTCACCGTCGACGCAGGGGGCGTAGAAGCTGCCCGCGATCGGCTGCCACAGGTACATGTTGGTGATCGGCGCCTGCCCGTCCGGCGGGGTGATCTGGTTGGCGTTGTTGCGGGCCTCGAAGTTCGGCGGCCCGCCGCTGATCCCGCCGGCCTGCGCGTTGCCCTGCTCGTAGTCGTCGCCGAGTCCGCCCGGCCGCGGGTTGTCGTCCTGCATGTTCCAGGTCGCCTCGGTGAAGCCCAGGTGGTACGACCAGTCGTGCATGCGGTTGTGCTGCACGAACAGGTTGGCCCGCGCGTTGTCGATATCGTTGCGCTGCGGCGTCGTGAACACGTCCGGCGAGCACCGTTCCCGGTGCCACTGGTTGGTCCACGGGTACCGATAGTCGCGGTCCGGGCGCGGCGTCGCGGTCTCGGTGCCGACCGCGAACGGGTCGTTCGAGTTCCAGTTCTGTACGGCGACGGCGTTGTTGCCGCGCGTGGTGAAGCTGGGCTCGCCCGTGCTCGGAACGACGTCCCAGGGCAGCGGCGACGCGGAGCTCGCGACGGCCTCGTCGCAGCCGCGCCCCGGGGTCCAGCAGAAGGTCTTGCGGGTGTCGGCCGAGGAGTAACTGGTCGGCGGCGAGTTCGGGAAGACGTCCCAGGACGGGTTGTCGCTGTCGTGGTCGACGATGTCCTCCCGCACCAGTACACCGCCGTCCCGGGCGTCGACGTAGCTCGTGTACGCGACCGCGCCGGCCCCGGTGAGGTCGGCGCCGAAGGTGACCTGCCAGGCGGCGCGGGCGCCCTCGGTCGCGGTGGGTACGGCGACGAGCTTGTTGGCGAGCACGGTCGGCGCGGCGACACCGGCCTCGCGCGCGGCGATGGTCGCGGCGTCGGCGGCGCTCAGGGTGGCCGGCTGGGGCGGGGCGGCGTCGCGCGACAGCGACGAGCTCACGAACCACACCTTGCCGTCCCGTACGCCGACCGAGAGCAGCCCGTCGCGCCCGGCGACGAGGTCACCGAACTTCTGCCGGAACACGACCGCCGCACCCGCCCCGATCGGTGAGGTGGTCAGCAGTTCCAGCGCGTCCGCCCCGCGGGCGGTGAGCCCGAGTACGGCAAGATTCTTGGCCACGTACGCCCGGGCGGCCGCGACGTGATCGCCGGACAGTCCCGCTTCGAGTGGCTCGCCGGTGGCGGTGAGCACGGCCGGCGTGCCGAGCGCGTTCCAGCGGGCCAGCGCGCCCGCGGCGGCCGCACGCTGGCCGCTGGTCGGGGCGACACGCCCCGGGCGATTGTCGATGACCTGGTCGCGGTGGTCGTCGCCCGGCACCTTTGCGGCCGGGGCCTTCGCGGGGGCGGCGGGCGCCGCGTTACCGCCTGATGCGGCGGTCAACACGATCGTGGCCGCCAGCAAGCCGGCAGCGGTTCCCGCCAACGCACGGGGTGGGGTGCGCACGGTACCTCCTCAGTGGAATGGCTGTTTCCACAGCCATCCGACCGCACCCCGCCCGGTCGCAACATAGTACAAACATCTAAATACATCTATAAGTGAGTGATGTACGGCGGGCAGTCGGGACGGAGGTCAGCTCGACGCGCCCGCCTTACGGTCGAGGGCCGGCGAGCCGTCGTGTCGACGTCCCGCTGCCGGCTCGGGACGGGGCTCAGGAGGCCTGGCGGACGGACAGATCGGCCAGCCAGATGTCGGCCAGGTCGCTGAGGGGGACGGCGAGGGCCTGACTGAGGCAGACCACGGTGCCGAAGGCCGGCGCGGTCAGGCGGCCCGCCTCGATCTTGCGGAGCGTCTCGGGGGAGATGCCGGCGCTCAGGGCCACTTCGACGAGGCTGCGACCGGCCCGTGCCACCCGGAGGGCGGCTCCGAGGCGCCGGCCCGCGGCGATCTGTTCGGCGGTGAGCGGTTGGCGAACCATGCGAGCAGGATATCCCGCGGCGGCGGCTCGAGCGGGCGTGGTATAAAAATACCGGTATAACAATACCGTACCCGGAGGGGGAGGCTGTCGTGATCGAGCTCAAGTCCGCCGCGGAGATCGCCCGGATGGCGGTGGCCGGCCAGTTCGTCGGCGAACTGCTCGGCGAGCTGCGCGGGGCCGCCGCGGTCGGGGTCAACCTGATGGACCTCGAGCATCAGGCCCGCCGCCGGATCAAGGAGCGCGGCGCCGAGTCCTGCTACTGGGACTACGCGCCCGCGTTCGGCCGGGGCCCGTTCCGCAACGTGCTGTGCCTGTCGGTCAACGACGCGGTGCTGCACGGGCTGCCCCACGACTACGTCCTGCGCGACGGTGACCTGCTCAGCATCGACATGGCGGCCGGCGTCGACGGCTGGGTGGCCGACTCCGCGCTCTCCGTCGTCGTCGGCACCCCCGACCCGGCCGACCTGAAGCTGATCGAGGCCACCGAGGTCGCCCTCGCGGCCGGCGTCGCGGCGGCCCAGCCCGGCGGCCGACTCGGCGACATCTCCGCCGCGATCGGCCAGGTGGCCCACTCCTACGGCTACCGCGTCAACAACGAGTTCGGCGGCCACGGCATCGGCCGCACCATGCACGAGGCCCCGCACGTCGCCAACGACGGCCGCGCCCACCGCGGCATCAAGCTCGACCCGGGCCTCACCATCGCCGTCGAGCCGTGGCTCTGCCGCACCACCGACAAGATCAGGTACGACGACGACGGCTGGACGATCCGCTCGGCCGACGGCTCCCGCACTGCCCATTCCGAGCACACCGTCGCCGTCACGGCATCGGGCCCGCAGGTCCTGACCGCGCGGCCGGTGCTGCGGGAAGACCTCCCCGCAGCACCGGCGTTCACGTCGCGGTGACCGGGACGACGTCGGGCGCCCCGAGCCGGGTCGCGTCGGCGGTCTCGTCGTCGGGCTGTTCCTGGGACTCCCGTTCCGCGTCCACGCGGATGCGGTAGTTCTCCACCTCTCGCGCGATCTGCTCCGGCGTCCAGCCGAGCACCCCGGCCATCAGGTCGGCCGCCTCCTGGGCCGACGCGACACCCCGGTCGAAGGTCTCGATCGAGATGCGCGTGCGCCGGGTCAGGACGTCCTCCAGGTGGCGGGCGCCCTCGTGGCTGGCCGCGTAGACGACCTCGGCCCGCAGGTAGTCGTCGGCGCCGGTCAGCGGCTGACCGAGCGACTTGTCCTCGGCGATCAGGCCCAGCACCTCGTGGACCAGGTTGCCGTAGCGGCCCAGCAGGTGCTCGATCCGGGCCACGTGCAGGCCCGACGACGCGGCGAGCATGCGGCGCTGGTTGAACAGGGCCGGGTAGCCCTCCGCCCCGAGCAGCGGCACGTCCTCGGTGCACGACTTCGGCACCGAGCGGCCGAGACCGTGCACGCTGGCGTCCACAGCGTCGCGGGCCATCACCCGGTACGTCGTGTACTTGCCGCCCGCGACCACGACCAGGCCCTGCTGCGGGCTGCCGACCATGTGCTCGCGCGACAACTGGGAGGTCGCCTCCGACTCGCCTGACAACAGCGGACGCAGACCGGCGTAGACGCCCTGCACATCCGTACGGGACAGGGGGGTGTTCAGGACGGTGTTGACATGTTCGAGCAGATAGTCGATGTCCGTGCTGGACGCGGCCGGATGCGCCTTGTCGAGTGACCAGTCCGTGTCGGTGGTGCCGATGATCCAGTGCCGGCCCCACGGGATCACGAAGAGCACACTCTTCTCGGTGCGCAGGATCAGCCCGGTCGCCGACTGGATGCGGTCGCGCGGCACGACCAGGTGGATCCCCTTCGAGGCGCGGACGTGGAACTGGCCGCGCTCGCCGACCAGGGCCTGCGTGTCGTCGGTCCACACCCCGGTCGCGTTGATCACCTGCTGGGCGCGGACTTCGAAGATCCGATCCGATTCCAGGTCCTTGACCCGTACGCCGGTGACCCGCTCGCCCTCCCGCAGGAAGCCGATCACCTCGGTGCGCGAGGCCACCTGTGCCCCGTACTCGGCCGCGGTCCTCGCCAGGAACATCGTGTGCCGGGCGTCGTCGACCTGGGCGTCGTAATACTGCACGGCGCCGATCAGCGAGTCCTTGCGCAGCGCGGGGCAGACCCGCAACGCGCCGGTGCGGCTGAGGTGCCGGTGCCGGGGCATCCCGCCGCCGAGCGCCATCGTGTCGTAGAGGGTGATGCCGGCCCCGGTATAGGCGCGTTCCCACCCGTGGTGCTTGAGCGGGTAGAGGAACCGCACCGGGCGGGCCAGGTGCGGCGCCAGCCGCGTCAGGATCAGGTCGCGCTCGTGCAGCGCCTCCTTGACCAGGCCGAAGTCGAGCATCTCGAGGTAACGCAGTCCGCCGTGCAGCAGTTTGCTGGAACGGCTGGACGTGCCGGACGCGAGGTCGCGCGCCTCGACGAGTCCGGTGGAGAGGCCGCGGGTGACGGCGTCGAGCGCCGCACCCGCTCCGACCACTCCGCCGCCGATCACCAGGACGTCGAGCTCGGCGCCGGCCAGCGCGGCCAGCGCCGAGTCACGATATTGCGGGGAAAGAGCGACGGTCATCTGCTGTGGTTCCTTCCGGTATTCCGCTGCGGGGAAAGGGCTCAGTCCACGTCTACCCAGTTCAGCGTCCGTTCCACGGCCTTCTTCCACTTTCCGTAGCCCTCGGCCCGCTGCTCGTCGGTCCACTCCGGCTGCCAGCGCTGCGACTCGTTCCAGTTCTCGCGCAGCTCGTCGGTGTTCTTCCAGAACCCGACTGCCAGACCGGCCGCGTACGCCGCCCCGAGCGCGGTGGTCTCGGCGACCACCGGACGGCTGACCGGCACGCCGACCACGTCCGCCTGGATCTGCATGCACAGGCTGTTCGCCGTGATGCCGCCGTCGACCTTCAGCACGTCGAGCGTCACGCCGGAGTCCTGCGCCATCGCGTCGACCACGTCGCGGCTCTGGTAGCAGATGGCCTCGAGCGCGGCCCGCGCGATGTGCGCGTCGGTGTTGTAGCGGGACAGGCCGACGATCACGCCGCGGGCGTCGGAACGCCAGTAGGGCGCGAACAGGCCCGAGAACGCCGGCACGAAGTAGACGCCGCCGCTGTCCGCGACCGACGACGCCAGCCGCTCGCTGTCGGACGCGTCGTTGATGATGTGCAGCTGGTCGCGCAGCCACTGGATGGCCGACCCGGTCACCGCGATCGAGCCCTCCAGGGCATAGACCGGGGCGGCGTCGCCGAACTTGAAGCAGACCGTCGTGAGCAGTCCGTTCTCCGACCGGACAAGCTCGGTACCGGTGTTGAGCAGCATGAAGTTGCCGGTGCCGTACGTGTTCTTGGCCTCGCCCGGCGCGAAGCAGACCTGCCCGACCATCGCGGCCTGCTGGTCGCCGAGGTCGCCGGTGAGCGGGACGTCGCCGCCCAGCGGGCCCGGCCAGCGCGCCTCGCCGTACGTGTTGGGGTCGGACGACGGGCGGATCTCGGGCAGCATCGAGCGGGGGATGTCGAAGAAGCCGAGCAGTTCGTCGTCCCAGTCGAGGGTCTCGAGGTTCATCAGCATCGTGCGGCTGGCGTTGGTGACGTCGGTGACGTGGTTGCCGCCGTCGACGCCGCCGGTCATGTTCCAGAGCAGCCAGCTGTCGGTGTTGCCGAAGATCGCGTCGCCACGCTCGGCGGCCGCCCGCACCCCGTCGACATTCTCCATGATCCACTGGATCTTGCCGCCGCTGAAGTACGTCGCCGGGGGCAGCCCGGCCTTGCGGCGGATCACGTCGCCGCGGCCGTCGCGGTCGAGGGCCGAGGCGATCCGGTCGGTACGGGTGTCCTGCCAGACGATCGCGTTGTAGTAGGGCCGGCCGGTCCGGCGGTCCCACACCACCGCCGTCTCGCGCTGGTTGGTGATGCCGAGCGCGGCCAGGTCGGTCGTCTGCAGGTTCGCCTTCTGCATCGCCGTGCGGATGACCGTCGCCGTCCGGTCGAGGATCTCCACCGGGTTGTGCTCGACCCAGCCGGCCTGCGGCAGGATCTGCTCGTGCTCGAGCTGATGCCGGGCCACCTCGTTGCCGCCGTGGTCGAAGATCATGAAACGGGTGCTGGTCGTGCCCTGGTCGACGGCGCCGACGAAGTCAGCCATTGCGTGCCTCCACATTCTCTCGGGTCGCGCCCTCGGGCAGTCGTCCCGGCTCCGGCGGTCCCGCCTTGGGCAGGAACCGGCCGACCAGACCCTGGTACAGGCCGGCGCCGAGCACGCCGCCGATGATCGGTGCCACGATAGGTATCCAGAAATACAGATACCCTGTTTGGTCCCGGAATGCCCCGCTGTACCCGGTGAAGAAGCTGGCGAGTCGCGGCCCGAAGTCCCGGGCCGGGTTGATCGCGTAGCCGGCGTTGGTGCCCCACGCCATCCCGATCGCGACGACGATGAGGCCGACGATGAACGGGGCCAGGTTGGCGCCCGGGGGAGTGCCCAGCACGTCGGTCACGGCCAGGATGAGGAACAGCAGGATCGCCGTGCCGATGATCTGGTCGCGGAACGCGCCCCACTCGCCGACCGGCAGGGTCCCGTTGCCGGGCAGGGTCGAGAAGACGCCCTGGGTCTTGATGGTGTGCCCGGGGTCGGCCGCGGTCAGCACCTCGCTGTAGTTCCAGCGCACGAGCAGCGCGGCGACGAACGCCCCGAGGAACTGCGCCAGGCTGTACGGGAGGACCTTGCGCCACTCGAAGCCCTTGAAGACCGCGAGCGCGATGGTGACCGCCGGGTTCAGGTGCGCCCCGCTGATCCGCCCGGCGACGTAGACGCCGAGCACGACGCCCAGGCCCCAGGCCCAGGCGATGCTGTCGTGATCGCCGATGCCGCCCGCGACCACCTGGGCCACCACTCCGACACCGAAGAGGATGAGAATCATGGTCCCGGCGAACTCCGCGGCCAACTCGCCGACAATTCCGCCTGGGATCTTCAGTCGTGCTGCCATGTGCCCTCCTGCTGTACTGCTACGGGCTACCGATGCTCCGGACGCTAGGTATCGACGTCACCACGGACAATGAACGCCGTTCGACAATGTCGAACGCTGATTCGCCGAGGGCGGTCACTCGGCGACATAGAGTCGAAACGTGCCCGGAACAGTTCAGTCCATCGAGCGGGCCGCAGCGGTGCTGCGGCTGCTCGCCGGAGGCGCCGGCCGGCTCTCCCTGGCCGAGATCAGCCGGTCGCTCGATCTGGCCAAGGGCACCACCCACGGCATCCTGCAGACGCTGCGCAAGGTCGGCTTCGTCGAACAGGACCGGGTCAGCGGGCATTACCAGCTCGGGGCGGCGATGCTGCGCCTGGGCACGGGCTACCTCGACGTCAACGAGCTGCGCTCCCGCTCGATCAACTGGGCCGATCCGCTCGCCTCGCGCAGCGGGGAAGCGGTACGCATCGGCACCGTCCTGGACGGCCAGGTGCTCGTGGTCCACCACGTCTTCCGGCCCGACGACACGTTCCAGACGCTCGACGTGGGCAGTCTGCTGCCGATCCACGCCACCGCGCTCGGCAAGTCCCTGCTGGCCTATCGGGCGGCCGGCGCCGTCCCACCCGCGACGCTCGACCAGTTCACCGGGCGCACCATCCGCACGGCGCGCGAGCTCGCCGAGGCCCTCCGGAAGGTGCGCGAGGCGGGCTGGAGTGCCGACGTCGAGGAGATGACCCGCGGCGAGGCCTCGATAGCGGCCCCCATCAGGGCATACGGTGGCCTGGTGGTCGGCGCTATCGGCATCTCGGGGCACGTCGAGCGGATCTGCGACGGTCGCTACCGCCCGCGCCCGACTCTGGTGGCCACCGTGCGGGACGCCGCCCGGGCGGTCTCCCGCGACCTCGGAGCCACCCGACACTGAACGGGGAGGACACCCATGACCGAGCGTTACGTCGTCGCCATCGACCAGGGCACCACCTCGACGCGGTGCATCGTCTTCGACCGGCGTGGTCAGCTGGTGTCCCTCGCTCAGCAGGAACACAAGCAGCACTACCCGAAGCCGGGCTGGGTGGAGCACGACGCCGCCGAGATCTGGCGCAACGTGGAGCGGCTCGGCCCCGAGGCGCTGCGCCGGGCCGGGATCACGCTCGACCAGGTGGCGGCGATCGGCATCGCCAACCAGCGGGAGACCACCATCCTCTGGGACCGGGCGACCGGCCATCCCATCGGGCACGCCGTGGTCTGGCAGGACACCCGCAC
>DASRYP010001029.1:0-5755 GCA_035687165.1 Actinoplanes sp.
TCGACGTACGCACCGTAGCCGTCGAGCCGGAGCAGGCGGATGCGCTTGTCCAGCCGGCCGGCCACCAAAGCCTCCTTGCCCGGGGCAAGCTTGATGCCGGTGTGCTGGTGCAGCAGGGTGGTGATGTAGCGGAACTCGTCACCGGTCAGGTCGCGCTGGACGGCGAACGGCAGCATCGCGATCACTTCAGCTCGGCCGGCTTGTCGCCTGTCACCGGTGGCGGGGTCTGCTCGGCGACATCGCTGAGGCTGATCATGTCGCTGATCGACAGCACGTGCCCCACATCGAGGAGGATCAGGAAACCGTCGTCGCGCTTCGCCATGCCGCTGATGTAGTCGGCGCGGATCCCGGCGCCGAAAGCGGGAGCCGGTTCGATGTCGTCCTCGGCGAGGACGACGACTTTGTCGACCGTATCGACGAGGATCCCGATGTCCTGACCGGCCGTCTCGCTGCCGGCGGCGGCGGGATCGGCCGTGACCGGTTCGGTGATGTGCACGATGATGATGCTCGTGCGGCGTTCGACCGAGGTGGCGCCGCGGGCGAAGCGGATCGCCAGGTCGATCACCGGTACCGCGCGGCCGCGCAGATTGATGACGCCACGGATGAACTCCGGCATCATCGGCACCACGGTCAGATTCCGGTACTCGAGAATCTCCGTCACGTGGAAGATGTTCAGGGCGTACGACTCGCGATTCAGGGTGAAGGTCAGATATCGCAGCGACTCCGGGGCCGCGGAGCCGTCGCGTACGCCGGTTGTCTGAGTCGGGGAGATGTTGTTCACCGCGGGTCCTTTCCGGACAGGCTTTCGCCGGCCCTCTCAGCGGCGTCGAAGGCCACCGTCACCTGCTCCGATCATTCGACCACTTCCCTGGTCGGCCGCGCACGACATCGGCTACCTAGGGGTTTCGGGGTCTGTTGTGCACGCCGTCCCGATCGTGCCGAACGGGCCTTCTCGTCGCATTTCCTCGTCATTCCCGCACTTAATAGTTACGCGGAAATCGCCGGGCCGGGTCGATAGACTTTTCCGGAAAAGCATAATTCCGCACAGCGGTAGGGCGAGGAGCCTGGGAATGGCTGAGACAACGGGCACGGACCGTCGCGGCGGCGGCGTCAGCTTCCGTAACCTGCCGATCGCCTGGAAGCTGCGCGGACTGGCCATCCTGGTCGCCGTCCTGCTGCTGGGCATCGGGCTGGTGGGCATCATCCAACTCGGCCACACCCAGGAGCGACTCAAAGGGCTCTATACGAACAACCTCAGCGCCGTCCGGCTGCTCGGCGAGGTCAGCACGGACTACAAGGGGGTCCGGCTGGATCTGCGCAAGCTGGCGATGGCCCAGGGGAGCGCCTCGAACGAAAGCGCCAGAGCGTCGTTGGACGCTGCCGTGGTGACGCTGGACAAGGTGTGGGGCACCTACTCCACCCAGGCTGAAGGCGAAGAGCAGAACTTCCTGGACGCCTGGACGTCGTACAAGAAGATCCTTTCGGAGAAGCTGATACCGGCCGCGACGGCGAATGACATCGCGGGATTCACCAGGATCTCGGCCGTCGAGGTCGAGCCCGTCGCGGCCGCCATCGACACTGCCCTGGCCGATCTGGTCGCGCAGAACGACGCGGCCGCCAAGGCTTCTCTGGATGCTTCCGCCTCGGCCTACAAAACGTCAAGGACGGTGCTGTCCGTCGCCATCGCGCTGGCCGTGCTCCTCACCTTCATCGTCGTCCAGGTGATCACCAGAGCGATCGCGAAGCCGCTGCGGGAGACGGTCTCCGTCCTCGTCGGGCTGGCCGACGGCCGGTTGGACCAGCGCATCGTCGTCACGAGTCGTGACGAGGTGGGCCGGATGGGGACCGCGTTGAACAGCGCGCTGAGCCGGCTCAGCGAGATGGTGGGCACGGTGGTCGACTCCGCGGCTCAGCTCAACAGCGCCTCCAACCAGATCAGCGGTGCCTCGCAAAGCCTCTCGCAGGCGGCGACCGAGCAGGCCGCCAGCGTGGAACAGACCACCGCCAGCGTCGAGCAGATGACGGCCGGCATCGCCCAGAACAGTGAGAACGCCGGCGCGACCGAAAGCATCGCGACGAAGGCGGCGACCGATGCCCAGGACGGCGGCGACGCCGTGCAGCGGACGGTGGCGGCGATGAAGGAGATCACCAGCAAGATCGGCATCATCGACGACATCGCCTTCCAGACCAACATGCTCGCCCTGAACGCCACGATCGAGGCGGCCCGGGCCGGTGAGCACGGCAAGGGCTTCGCGGTGGTGGCCACCGAGGTCGGCAAGCTCGCGGAACGCAGCCAGATCGCGGCCCGGGAGATCAGCGAACTGGCGGCGGGCAGTGTGCAGACCGCCGAGCGTGCCGGTGGTCTGTTGAACACCATCATTCCGAGCATCACCAGGACCTCCGACCTGGTCCAGGAGATCGCCGCCGCGAGCGGCGAGCAGTCCACCGGCGTACGCCAGATCAATATCGCGATGACACAGATCGGCAAGGTCACCCAGCAGACGGCGTCGTCGAGCGAGGAACTCGCGGCCACGGCGGAGGAGATGTCGGCGCAGACCTCGCAACTGAAGTCGCTGATGGACTTCTTCGTCACCGGTGCGAAGGCGCACGGGGCCGTGCCCCCTCGGCCGACGGAACCGGCGACATCGCGAGCAAGCTGGGCCAGCACGGATCACCAACCCCGCAGCAGCGCCGTATCGCGATTCGCTGACAGCCCCGTCCCAGCGTCGAACTATCGCGGATCCGAACCGTCGAGCCAGGAACTCGAGGCCAAGTTCGAACGATTCTGAGCGGCTGCCGGGCCGCGCGGTTCACCGGCCGGTGATCAGGCGGGGTAGTCGTCGGGGGTGGTGAAGACGCCGACCACGCTCGCCGCCGGCACGTCGAAGCTGATCGTCAGGAACCGGCCCGGCGAGACCTCGACGCTCGACGGGTTCGCCTGGTCGGGGTGGCCCGAGTCGTAGAGCTGCACGTCGCCGTACCCGTCCCAGGTCTTGCCCGGGTTCCGCACCAGCCGGCCGACCGTTTCGCGGTGCGCCGAGAAGCGTTTCGACAGGTCGCCGTAGGTCACCAGCACCTCGCCGCTGCTCAGCGCCAGCGCGTGGTGCGACGACGCGGGCAGGTCGGTCGGCCGGGGGTCGCTCCAGGTGTGGCCGCCGTCGGCGGAGCGGGCCAGGTACGCCAGGTCGGCCGTGGTGCGGATCAGCGCGACCACCTCGCCGTCCGCCAGCACGGTCAGGGTCGGCTCCTGGAAGTGAATGCCCGCACCCTCGGCCAGCAGCACCTCGGTGTCGGCCGGCCAGGTACGCCCGCCGTCCGTGCTGCGTACTACCGTCGCCCGCTGCCACTTCCGTCCGGGCAGCCGCCCGTACAGGGGAAGCAGCACGTCGCCATTGGGCAGTTCCGCCGCGCCGCCGTGCGAGGCCGCCCATGTCGGCACCGCGGGGGTCAACCGTCCACCCTCGTCGATCATGGCCGTGCCCACCTCAGCGGCGTCGCTCCAGGTGTGACCGCCGTCGGTGCTGCGATGCACATACGTCCCGTGGGTGGTGTGCAGCGACGCGGTGCTCCAGTCGATGACGAAGTAGCTGAGCAGCACGGTCCCGTCGGCGAGCCGGGCCAGCTTCGGGTCACGGTCGTCGAACGGCCCGTCGACCGCCACCCACGGCTGCGACCAGGTCACACCCCCGTCGGCGCTCTCGACCAGGGTGATTCGCCCGTCCGACCGTACGTGGCCGGCACCCTCGCGGTAGGTGGCGAGCAACCGGCCGTCGGCCAGCCGCACGATGTCGGGGAAATGCGCCAGGCGGCCCGGTTCGGCCCGCGCCACGGTGAACGGCGTCGGCACGCTTCTACCTCCTCGGTCTCAGCTCACCGTCCATCTAACCGCTCCGCCGAAGCGTCTCCCGCGCGGGTACCGGCTCAGCGCGCTTCTCGCAGGCTCAGCGCTTCTCGCAGGCGATGCCGTCCTTGTCGCGGTCCAGCTTCGCCTTGTTGGCGTCGTACATCTTCGTGTAGACGGAGAAGTTCGTGACCGGCTTCGTCTTGCCGGAGACCTTGTCCTTGGCGCCATTGCGGCCGACGCCGTGCTTGAAGACCTTGTTCAGCGCGGCGCAGTTCGAGTATTTCTTCACCTTCGGCGGCGTGGCCTGGGCCGGTGCGGAAAGCCCGAGCACCCCGACGGCGGCGACGGTGAGCAGGGCGACGATTCTACGAGTCATCGAAATCCGTTTCTGCATGGTGGAGCGACGATTCCGCGTCGAATGAAGGTTCAACGTGGAGCGACCGTCATTCCACCGTGCTCGGGCCGCCACGGCGATCGGTCGGACGGTGGATGTGTCACCGCCGCCCGGCCGTGGCGACCCCCACCGCCAGGAGGATCAGTCCGGCGATCAGCGCGCTCAGACCCACGACGCCTGGCATGAGGGACGGCTTTCGCCGTGGGCGGTCAGGTGCGCGACGGACGGATCAGCGGGTCCAGCCGAACGCGGGCGCGATCTGCTTGGTGATCGTCTCGAGGATCCGGGCGTTGTACTCCACGCCGAGCTGGTTGGGAACGGTGAAGAGGATCGAATCGGCGGCTTGCACCGCGGCGTCGGCGGCGAGCTCCTCGGCGATCCGGTCGGGCTCACCGGCGTACGTGCGCCCGAAGCGCGACCGCACCCCCTCGAGCAACCCGACCTGGTCCTCCTGCGCCTGGTTCCCGAAGTAGATCCGGTCGATCTCCTCGGTGATCGGCAGCACGCTGCGCGAGATCGACACCCGAGGCGTGCCGGGGTGCCCGGCCTCGGCCCAGGCCCGGCGGTAGAGCTCGATCTGCTCGGCCTGCAACTGGTCGAACGGCACGCCGGTGTCCTCGGAGAGCAGCGTCGAGCTCTGCAGGTTCATCCCGGCCTGGGCCGCCCACTGGGCCGTGGCCCGGGTACCGGCGCCCCACCAGATGCGCTCGCGCAGGCCCGGCGACTGCGGCTGGACGGCCAGTCCGCCGCTAACCCCGGTGCGGGCCGGGTCGGTACGGGCCACCGCCGCGCCGGAGATCGCGTCCAGGAAGATCTCGGTCTTCGAGCGGGCCAGGTCGGCCGCGGTCGTCCCGTCCGGCGGTTCGTAGCCGAAGACCGACGCCCCGTTCAACACCGTCTCGGGGGATCCCCGGCTCACGCCGAGCTGCAGCCGCCCGCCGCTGATCAGGTCGGTCGCCGCGGCCTCCTCGGCCATGTAGAGCGGGTTCTCGTAGCGCATGTCGATCACGCCCGTGCCGATCTCGATGCGGCTGGTCCGCGCGCCGATCGCGGCCAGCAGCGGGAACGGCGACGCGAGCTGCCGCTCGAAGTGGTGCACCCGGACGAAGGCGCCGTCGACCCCGAGCTCCTCGGCGGCCTCGGCCAGCTCGATGGTCTGCAGCAGGGCGTCGGCCGCGCCGCGGGTCTGTGACCCCGTCGCGTCGCGCCAGTGCCCGAACGAGAGGAATCCGATCTTCTTCTTCACTTCCGGGCCAACCCCGCCCGCGGTCCGGCGATTCCCACCGGGTCAGCGGGAAGGAATTTCGGGGCACCGCGGCCGGGCGAAGACCTGCCCAGCGCGCACTATTTCGTGCAGGCGCCCAGTCCCTTGAGCACGCCCTCGCGGTAGGCGGCGATCCGATCGAACGCGGTCGGACCGTCGCCGTCGGCGGCCCGGCCGAATGCCAGCAGCGCCTGCACCGCCTCGTCCAGGTCGCCCGGGGAGAGCGTGAGCTCGCTGCCCGCCTCGCGGGTCA
>DASRYP010001030.1:0-5773 GCA_035687165.1 Actinoplanes sp.
GGGCCCGCGTGATCGCCGAGACCGGGGCGCCGGCCCGGCTCGAGGCGATGATCCAGGAGCGGGTCGCCGACGGCGTCGCCGCGCTGGCCGGCGCCCCGATCCACGAGAGCGCCCGCACGGCTCTCATCGAGCTCGCGGTTCGTGTCACGCACCGCCCGGCATGATGTCCACCCGGAGGTGCACACGATGCGAACTGTGACAGGACCCACCGATCATGTGGTGGTGGTCGGGGCCGGATTGGGCGGGCTCGCCTGCGCGCTGCATCTGGCCGCGGCCGGTCGGCAGGTGACGGTCGTCGAGCGCGAGGCCGTGCCCGGCGGCCGGGCGGGGAAGCGCAGCCTGCAGGGGTACGAGTTCGACACCGGCCCGACCGTGCTGACCATGCCCGAGCTGATCGCGGAGCCGCTCGAGGCAGTCGGGGAGAACCTGAGCGACTGGCTGGAACTGACGCCGCTCGACCCGGCCTACCGGGCGTACTACCCCGATGGGTCCACCTTGGACGTGCGGACCGACACGGTTCGGATGGCCGCCGAGATCGCCCGCGTCTGCGGCCCCCGTGAGGCCGACGGCTATCTGCGGTTCGTCGACTTCGCCCGGCGGTTGTGGCAGCTCGAACGCGGCGCCTTCATCGACCGGAACCTCGACACCCCGGTCGACCTGGCCAACCTCAACCTGCTCAAGCTGCTCGGGATGGGCGGATTCCGCCGCCTCCAACCGAAGATCAACCAGTACTTCAAAGATCTCCGTACGCAGCGGATCTTCTCTTTTCAGGCGATGTACGCCGGTCTGGCTCCGCACGACGCCCTGGCCATCTACGCCGTGATCGCCTACCTCGACTCGGTAGCCGGCGTCTTCTTCCCCAAGGGCGGCATGCACGCCGTGCCCCGGGCGCTGGCCGGCGCGGCCGAGAAGCACGGCGTGACGTTTCGTTACGAGACCAGCGTCACTCAGGTCGAGACCGCGAACGGCCGGGCCACCGCGGTGATCACCGCGGACGGCGACCGCATCCGCGCCGACGCCGTGGTGCTCAACCCCGACCTGCCGATCGCGAAGCGTGACCTGCTGCCCCCGGCCCCGCAGCGCCACCTGACCTACTCGCCTTCCTGCGTGGTGCTGCATCTCGGTTCCCGGCAGAGCTATAGCAAGATCGCTCACCACAACATCCACTTCGGATCGAAGTGGCGCGACACGTTCGACGAGGTCATCCGGAAGGGGGAGTTGATGAGTGACCCTTCGCTGCTCGTGACCAACCCGACACACACCGATCCGTCACTCGCCCCCGCGGGACGGCAGAGTTATTACGTGCTCGCACCCACGCCCAACCTGGTGGCCGGTCCGCTGGACTGGCGCGGTGGCCTCGCCGAGAGATACGCGGCCGAGCTGATCCGCACGCTGGAACAGCGCGGCTACGTCGGCTTCGGCGACGGAATTGAAGTCCAGGAGATCATCACTCCGGCCGACTGGGAGGATCGGGGCATGGCCGCCGGCACCCCGTTCGCGGCGGCGCACACCTTTGCCCAGACCGGCCCGTTCCGCCCGGCCAACCTGCACCCCGGCCTCGACAACGTGGTCTTCACCGGCTCGGGCACCCAGCCCGGCGTGGGCGTCCCGATGGTGCTGATCTCCGGCAAGCTGGCCGCCGCCCGCATCACGAATGCCCTGTCTTGACATCGCCCTGCCCTGTCTTGACATCGCCCTGCCCTGAACGGGACGGGGATTCCCTCGGTCACCCCTCGGGTTTCCTGTTTCACATTCGCCTGCGCAACACACGCCACAGACGCCGGATTCGCCCTGGCGGCGAACCGGCTTTCCTGGCCCTGCTCCGCAGGGAATCCGTTTCCTCTCCGGCCTGCAGGCCGGAGTATCCACGGAGGTTTCCGATGACCGACTGCCAAGGTTCGAACGAAGCGATCGTCCGGCCAGGAGCCCAAGACTTGGAGGTTCAATCATGACTGCCCGCGAGGACCACCTGGTCGAACTCGTCGACGCCGAGGGCCGAGCGCTGGGTACGGCCACCGTGGCCGACTCCCACCGCGCACCGGGCCAGTTGCACCGCGCGTTCTCGGTCTTCCTGCGCGACGAGTTCGGACGGGTGCTGCTGCAACAACGCGCGGCCGTGAAGACCCGCTTCCCGCTGCGCTGGGCGAACACGTGCTGCGGACACCCCCTGCCCGGCGAGGCCCTGCAGACCGCCGCGTCCCGGCGCCTGATCGAAGAGGTCGGAATCGCCGGCATCGACCTGACCGAGGTGGGCGTGTACGCCTACTACGCCGAGGATCCGGCGACCGGTCGCGTCGAGTACGAGTACGACCACGTGCTGGTGGGGGACCTGCCGGCGGGTGTGGAGCCGTCCCCCGACCCGGACGAGGTGGCCGACCTGCGCTGGGTGGCCGTGCCGACGCTCCTGGCCGAGGTGGAGAGCGACTCTCGGGCGTACGCCCCCTGGCTCCTCGGGGTGACCCAGCGTCTCGCTGCCGTTCCCGTCCAGCTCGATGGCCATTGAGGGACTGACCGCCGGGGCCGTCGCCCGCCGCCTGGGGGTAGCAGTCACCACGCTTCGTACCTGGCACCAGCGCTACGGCCTCGGGCCGAGCGAACATGTGCCGGGTCATCACCGGCGCTACACCGAGCAGGACCTCGAACGCCTGCAGGTGATGCGGCGGCTGACCGCCCAGGGTGTGACACCCGCCGAGGCCGCAGCTTGGGCAAAGCGCGCTCCCGACGACGCGTTGTCCCCGCCCCCGGCGACCCGGGACGGCGGTGGGCAGGCGATCGCCGTCGGGCCCGCCACGCCGGCCGCCCGGGGTCTGGCCCGTGCCGCCATGCACCTCGACGCTTCGGCGATGCGCGACATCCTCGAGATGGTCGTGCACGAGCGCGGTGTGATCGACGCCTGGAACGACGTGGTCCTGCCCGTGCTGATCGGCGTCGGTGAGCGTTACGCGGCCACCAAGCGCTTCATCGAGGTCGAGCACCTGCTCTCCCGCACGGTCACCGAGGTGCTGAGCTCCGTTTCGCGCCCCGACGGCTCGGCGCCACCCAGGGTGCTGCTCGCTGCCGCCGACGAGGAACAGCACACGCTGCCGCTGGAAGCCTTGGCCGCGGCGCTGGCCGAGGCAGGCGTTCCCAACCGGCTGTTCGGCGCCCGTGTACCCCCCGACGCCCTGGCCGACGCGATCGAGCGAACCGGCCCCACGGTGGTCGTGCTCTGGTCACAGACCCCGGTCACCTCCGACCCGGACCAGCTCACCCGGGTCGCCTCGGCCGACCATCCGCCGCTGCTGGTCGCCGCCGCCGGCCCCGGCTGGCCCACCGAATTGCCACTCGGCGTGGCCCAGCTCACCAACCTGGCCGACGCCGTCAAACTGGTCCGAGCCGTCATTCAGTGACGTTTGCCCAGGTCAAAGCGGCGCCGTTCGGGACGGGACACCGATTTGAAGCGCGGGCGGTCGATCACGTATGCTTTCCAAGCCTCAAGCGGGGGCCCGGTTGGGGTCAAAGCCAGCGAGCATTGCAGACGTGCAATACTGGCGGCGTTGCCCTCATCGTCTAGTGGCCCAGGACGCCGCCCTTTCAAGGCGGTAGCACGGGTTCGAATCCCGTTGGGGGTACTGGTAAGTTAGCGGCAATCAAGGGCCGCTAGACTGGCCAGGAAGTAAGAAACAAGATCGTCAGGCAAGGCATCAAGCAAGGTCCTGTGGAGCAGTTGGAGTGCTCGCCGCCCTGTCAAGGCGGAGGTCGCGGGTTCAAGTCCCGTCAGGACCGCACACATCAGCAAGGCCAGGTAGCTCAGTTGGTACGAGCGTCCGACTGAAAATCGGAAGGTCGGCGGTTCGACCCCGCCCCTGGCCACCTAGCCTCTCGCCGGGCTTAGAGCATCGTCCACCTGCGGAGACGCACGGTGGACGTTTTGCTGTCCGGGGCTTTCAGCTTTCCCGTGGCGTTCAGCGCGACCTGGCGTACGGAAGCCGGGGTCCGGAACAATGGCCAATAGGCGGAGACAGCGGCGCTCACCGTAGGCGGGTGAACCCTGGCGGCGAGCTCAGATCGAGGGTCACACGCAGCCGCGCGGCGACTTGTCGCGCTCGCCACTCCGCCGCCGCACCATCCCCGACGCGTTCGGCGTGGCCCCCGGCCCCCACAGCTCCTCGATCGGCAGCACGTCCTCCCCCGTGGGAATCCCGTCCTGCCGAAGATCTGCCACGACCGACGCCTCGGTGAAGCAGAAAACACGTTCGCCCAGGTGGAGGCCTCGGCTGAAGCAGAAAACACGTTCGCCCAGGTGGAGGCCTCGGCTCACGAAGGCGGCGAGCAAATCGAGCCGTTCTGGGGGATCGGTATACGTGAGACTGGCGTGGTCGCCGGGATCGAGCTGATCAACCGTCGACGTGCACGCCTCCCTGGTCGTCCCCGGGTGGGAGGTCGGCCCCGGGTGTGGGGAGAGGGCTTTACCCGGCTCGTTGCAAGCCGTGCCCGAACCAGGGTTTCGTGGCGCTCCGCGCGGGAACCGTCACGGGATGCAATTCCTGAATCGGCTCGAAGAGGCCCGCTCGCTCGACGGCGTGGCGGGAAAGCTGCAGGCCGCGGTCTCCGCGGCCGTAAAGCCCCAGGCTTTACGCGACCTGCTGCACGGAACGTGGCTGGGCCATCCGCTGCATCCGGTGCTGGTGCAGGTCCCGGTGGGTGCGTTCCTCTCGGCCGCGGTTCTCGACCTCCTGCCTGGAAACCGGCGGGCGGCGACCACGCTGATCGCCGTCGGTACGGCGGGGGCGGCCCCGGCCGTGGTAGCCGGCTGGGTCGACTGGTCGGTGCTCACCACGGATCGCCAGCGGGTGGGCCTGGTGCACGCGGCGGTGAACATGGTGGGAGTCAGCCTCTATGCGGCCTCCCTCGTCGCCCGCTTTCGTGGGCGTTCCGGGCGGGCGCTCGGCTACGCCGGCCTGTCGGTGATCAGCCTGGGTGCCTATCTGGGCGGCCATTTGTCGTACGGACGGGGCGCGGCGGTCAATCACGCGGCGACCGAGTTGCCGCGGGTGGCGTCGGACTGGACCTCGGTCGGCGAGCTGTCCGCACTGCCGGACCGGAAGCTGTCGGTGCGGACGGTCGGTGACGTACCGGTGCTGCTGTACCGGGATGGGCAGACGGTGACCGCGATGCTCGAGCGGTGCAGCCACGAGGGTGGGCCGCTCGGCGAGGGGGAAATCGCCGGGTCTGATCCGTGTGTCGTGTGCCCGTGGCACGGGAGCACGTTCCGGCTCCGGGACGGGGTCGTCGTGCACGGACCGGCGGCTTCGGACCAGCCGTTGTTGCGGGTTCGGGTGCAGGACGGGGCTGTTGAGGTGGCTGGGCCCTGACGTTTGCCGGGGCTCCCCCGGGGGGTTTTCGGCGCTTTTCGGGCCTGAGCTGCCCATACGCGACCCAGGGGTACCCGATTTGGAGCGCTGGGAACGCGCGTGTAATGTTTTGCGAGCCGGCAGGGAAACGGGCGAGGCAGCGGAGAGATCCGCAGCGGCCGTCCTGCCAAATCCTACAAACCGCGGATCGCAGCGATGCTGCGCGCCTCGGGGCGAAGGGTAACTAGGACGAAGTGGCATCAATCGGGAGAAACCGGTTGACAACGCCAAGAAGACCTAGTAAAGTTGAACGAGTGCCCCGGGGAATGTGCTCGGGTGTGGTTGTTCTTTGAGAACTCAACAGGGTGCTTGATAAGCCAGTGCCAATTAGTTGTATCCCGGCCGGGTTTTTCTCACATGTGTGTGGGGATTGTTCGGTG
>DASRYP010001031.1:0-2507 GCA_035687165.1 Actinoplanes sp.
GCGTCGTCGCCGTCATCCTGGCCGGCACCGTGCTCGGCGAGTCCCGCGGCGGCGCCCGCCGTCTCGACCCGCTCGGCCTGCTCCTTTCCGCCGCTGGCCTGCTCTTGGTCATCTGGGGCGTGGTCGACGGCCCCGACCACGGCTGGACCTCCGGCCGCGTCCTGAGCATGCTGATCGGCGGCGGCGCCCTGCTTGCCGCGTTCCTGGCCTGGCAGGTCCGCAACCCCACGCCGATGCTGCCGCTGCGCCTGTTCCGCTCGCCCGGCTTCAGCCTGGTCAATGCCGTCACCCTGACCTTCTCGGCCGGCGCCTTCGGCTCGGTCTTCCTGCTGGCCCAATTCTTCCAGGTGGTGCAGGGTCTCAGCCCGCTCGACGCCGGCCTGCGTACCCTGCCCTGGACCGCCGCCCCGATGATCGTGGCCCCCCTGGCCGGCCTCTTCGGCGACCGCATCGGCCAGCGCGCCCTGATCTTCACCGGCCAGCTCTTCCTGGCCGCCGGCATCCTCTGGATCGGCCTGGCGACGAGCACCGACGTCGGCTACGGCAGCCTGGTCGTCGCCTTCGCCCTGGCCGGCATCGGCATGGGCCTGACCTTCGCCCCGATCAGCACGGTCGCCCTGGCCGCCGTCTCCGACCAGGACCGCGGCGTAGCCTCCGGCGTCAACAACACGATCCGCGAGGTAGGAGTGGCCGCCGGCGTAGCCGCCCTGGCCTCGATCTTCAGCTCCAACGGCGGCTACGCCACCCTGCAGTCCTTCGTCGACGGCCTGCGCCCGGCGGTCATCGTCGGCGCCGTGATCGTCGCGGCCGGCGCCGTGCTCGCCCGGTGGCTCCCCCGCCGCCGCCCCACGCTCGAACCCGGCGCCTGACCACACCCACCACCCACACAGCCCGACCAGTCACCTCGCGCCGGACCGCCTCCGCGGCCCGGCGCGAACCCGCGCACCCGCGCCGGCTTGATCGCGGGCCTGACGGATGTCTTACGTGGACGTGCGCATTGCTGGTGCATCTCCTAACGTCGATGGTGTGCCGGACGAACCGAACGTCGGGCGGGCTCCGGTCGGGCGTCCGCCGAAGGGGCGAGCCCGGGTCGGCCGCGCCGTCGGGAAAGCGCAACTGCCCGAGCACGCCAAGACTGAGATGTTCGAGGTCGGCGAGCACGCGCCGCCGCCGGTCTTCGTCGATCCCACCGGTGGGCGGCGGCGGCTGCTGCGGCGCACGGCGTACGGGATCGGGGTGTTGTTGATCCTCGCCCTGGTCGCGATCTGGGTGTCGCAGCTGCTCGAGCCCGCCCGGCCACCGGCCCGCACACCCTGTCCCAGCAGCGCGCCCGCGCAGGCCTGCCGGCGGTGACGGTTTATCGCGCGACCCCGCCCGCACGTGACCCGGGTGAGTCGACTGCCCGCCTGCCCCCCGTGCGGCGCAAGCGGCGAATCCGGCGGCGCCGGGTGCTGGCCGGCGGGCTCGCGCTCACCGTCCTGTTGCTGCTCGCGACGGTCATTCTGGTCTCGGTCTACACCGATGCCGGCTTCAGCCCGGACGGCACCACTCAGGTGTCGACGGCCAACGACGCGGTCCCGAAGGCGGTGCGCGACGGCGGCCCGATCATCGACGTGACCGATCCGGCCGAACCGCGGACGTACGGGATGCCCGCCCGGACGATCGCGCTGACGTTTGACGACGGGCCTGATCCGCGGTGGACGCCCAAGATCCTCGACGTGCTCGCCCGGCACCACGTCCCGGCCACCTTCTTCGTCGTCGGCTCGCAGGTCGCCCGCCACCCGGGCATCACCCGGCGGATCGCCCTGGAGGGCCATGAGCTGGGCGGGCACACGTTCACCCACCCCGACCTGGCCGAGCTGCCCGAGTGGCGGCGGGAGCTGGAGAACTCGCAGACCCAGCTCGCGATCGCGCACGCCACCGGCCGTTCCTCCGCGCTGCTGCGCCCGCCGTACTCCTCCTTCGCCGACGCTCTCACCGACAAGGACTGGGAGACCGTACGGGCGGTCGGTGCGCAGGGCTATCTGACCGTGCTCGACACGATGGACAGCGAGGACTGGAAGCGGCCAGGCGCCGACGCGATCGTCCGCAACCTCACGCCCCGCGGGAACGCCGGGCAGGTCGTGCTGCTGCACGACGCGGGCGGCGACCGGTCCCAGACCGTCGCGGCGCTCGACCGGATCATCCCGCAGCTGCAGGAGCGCGGCTTCCGGTTCAGCACGGTCAGCTCGGCGATCGGCGGCCAGGCCAACCCGCCGGCCGCCCGGGACACGGTGTGGCGGGGGCGGTCGCTGGTCTGGACCGTCAACGTCGCCGACGCCGTGCTGACGCTGCTCTGGGTCCTGTTGATCACCGCGGGCGGCCTGATCGTCGTCCGGACGCTGATCCTTTTCGCCTTCGCCTGGCGGCACTCGCGGAACCGGCGCCACCCGGACTGGTCCTGGGGGTTGCCGGTGACCACGCCGGTGACCATCGTCGTGCCCGCCTTCAACGAGGAGAAGACGATC
>DASRYP010001032.1:0-3615 GCA_035687165.1 Actinoplanes sp.
CGCCGGCGGTCCTGGTACAGACCGCTGACCGCGTCCAGCAGCGGCGGATCGATCACGCCGGACTGCACCTCGGGCCCGAGCAGTTCGCGCATCCACTCCCGCTCCTTCGACGAGGCCAGGCGGCGTACGACCAGCAGGACCACGATCGCCAGGGGCATGAGGATCAGGTACGGCCCGAAGATCGTCAGGAACGGGACACCGCCGAACAGACCGCCCGCGTCGTCCCACGCGAAGTGCAGGAACATGGCGGCCAGGCAGGCGGCGATGCCGAGGCCGACGCGGCGCTCCCCCGGCACCCGCCCGAGGATCCACATCACACCGGCGCAGAAGACCGCGCTGAACAGGGCGTGCGACGTGATGCCGACGAAGCCCCGCAGCGCCAGGATGAACAGCGAGGACTCGAGTTGGTCCACCCCGAAGCTGGCCGTCGCGTTGTTGTACGCGTACAGGACGTCCTCGGAGACCTGGAAACCGAGCCCGATGAAGGCGCCGATGATGAAGCCGTCGTACGCGCTGCGGACGAGCCGCGGCGCCAGGGCGATCAACAGGATCAACCCGAGGGCCTTGCCCCACTCCTCGTCGATCGGCGCGCTGAGACCGGCGGCCCACGTGTTCGCGCCGGTCGGGCCGAGCAGTTTCGTCCAGATCTCCAGCAGGGCCGTGTTGGCGGGCAGCGCGATCCAGAACGTCGCGGCGACGGCGCCCCAGACGAAGCCGGTGGCGAGCAGGCCAGCCGGCTGCGCGGTGTACCGGTTCTGCCGCCGCAGGAAGAGCAGCCACGGGATCAGGTAGATGGCGAAGAAGATGATGCCGCTCGTCACGGCCAGCCGATACGCGCCGAACGCCGGGGCGAAGTACTTGACCAGGCCGATCGCGCCCAGGCCGACGCCGAGGACGTAGACCCAGAACGCCGCGTTGTGCGGCTGGACGAGCTTGAACCGCCCGCCCCAGCCCGACTCCTCGATGGCCGTGAGCTGCGCGTTCTTGACCGGTGCGCTGATGACCGTCATTCGTTCGCCCCCGCCGTGATGCTACGTAGAAATGCCTCGATCTCGCCGGAGTACTGCGGGTACTCGCCGGGCACGGTGTTGACGTCGACGAGCAGCGCGGGCGCGGCGGCCGGGTCGGCCGACGACATCTTGAACGCCGCCAGCAGTTCGTCGCCGGCCGAGCCGCTCGCGCTGCGGACCACTCCGACCAGGCCCGAGGTGGTGGTGAACGACCCGGGCGAAGCGGAGATGTTGGCCGTCGGGTCCTCGGAGAGGATCACCTGGTCGAGGAACTGGGCCGCCGTCCCGGTGAAGGCCGCGCCGGTGAGCTCGATGGTGGCGCCGCCCATGGCCAGCTTCACGTTGTCGCTGGTGGCGCTGACGCCCGCCTTGTCGGAGACCAGCGCGCCGTCCTCCAGCTGCCAGCCGACCGGCGGAACCGCGGTGGCGCCGTCGCCCAGGTCGAGGACGTCGCCCGCTTTGATCGGGTTGTCCCAAGGAATGATCGCGTTGAGCGCCGGCCAGCCATAGATCAACAGCAGGGCGACGACCAGGACGAAGATGGCGGGCTTGAGTTGCCGCCGGTCCAGGCCGAGCCACCGGTGTTCGACCGGCACCCAGCCCCGTACATCTGTGCTCATGGTGAATCAACCTAGTGCCGACTGTGGCCGAACGCTCGGATTGATTCGCACGGTGGGAGGGAAGCAACATCCGCATGCAGATCTGGCCTGGAAATCCCTACCCGCTGGGTGCGACCTACGACGGCGGCGGGACGAACTTCGCTCTCTTCTCGGAGCTCGCTGAACGGGTCGAACTGTGCCTCTTCGACGACGACGGCAACGAGACGCGGATCGACCTGCCGGAGCGGGAGGCACTCGTCTGGCACGGCTACCTGCCGCGGATCGTGCCGGGTCAGCGGTACGGGTACCGCGTGTACGGTCCCTACGACCCGGCCAACGGGCTGCGCTGCAATCCCAGCAAACTGCTTCTGGACCCGTACGCGAAGGCCATCGACGGGCGTAACGACTGGAACGAGGCGCTCTTCGCGTACCGGTTCGGCGAGCCCGGTTCCCGCAACGACGACGACTCCGCCCCGTACGCCCAGAAGTCCGTGGTCATCAGCCCGTTCTTCGACTGGGACAACGATCGCCCGCTACGCATTCCGTTCCATCAGACGGTCATCTACGAGGCGCACGTGAAGGGCATGACCGAGCGCCACCCCGGTATTCCGGAGGACGTGCGCGGAACGTACTCCGGACTGGCCCACCCAGTCATGATCAAATACCTCAAGAGCCTCGGGGTGACCGCGATCGAGCTGATGCCGGTGCATCAATTCGTGCACGACAGCACGCTGATCGACCGGGGCCTGACGAACTACTGGGGTTACAACACGATCGGCTTCTTCGCGCCGCACAACGGCTACGCCTCGTTCGGCGGGCACGGCGGGCAGGTGCAGGAGTTCAAGTCGATGGTGAAGGCGCTGCACAAGGCGGGCATCGAGGTCATTCTCGACGTGGTCTACAACCACACCGCGGAGGGCAATCACCTCGGGCCGACGCTGTCGTTCCGCGGGATCGACAATCCCGCGTACTACCGGCTCGTCGACGACGACAAACAGTACTACTACGACACGACGGGCACCGGGAACAGCCTCAACGTGCGGCACCACGAATCGCTGCGGCTCATCATGGACTCGCTGCGCTACTGGGTGACCGAGATGCACGTGGACGGGTTCCGGTTCGACCTGGCGGCCGCGCTCGCCCGGGAATTCCACGCCGTCGACCGGCTGGCCGCCTTCTTCGACCTGGTCAATCAGGACCCGGTCGTCTCGCAGGTCAAGCTGATCGCCGAACCGTGGGACGTCGGCGACGGTGGATACCAGGTGGGCGGGTTCCCTCCGCTGTGGACAGAATGGAACGGGCGCTACCGCGATTCGGTACGCGACTTCTGGCGCGGTGAGCCGTCCTCGCTGGGCGAGTTCGCCTCGCGGTTCACGGGCAGCTCCGACCTGTACGAGATCGACGGGCGCCGGCCGATCGCGTCCATCAACTTCGTGACGGCCCACGACGGCTTCACGCTCGACGACCTGGTCTCGTACAAC
Organism: Actinoplanes sp.; assembly: GCA_035687165.1. Lineage (GTDB taxonomy): Bacteria > Actinomycetota > Actinomycetes > Mycobacteriales > Micromonosporaceae > Actinoplanes. The sequence continues at coordinate 3,091 of DASRYP010001032.1, forward strand.
GAGAAGCACAACGACGCGAACGGCGAGGACAACCGCGACGGCGAGAGCCACAACCGTTCGTGGAACTGCGGGGTCGAGGGTCCCACCGAGGACGCGGAGATCGTCGCGTTGCGGGAACGGCAGAAACGCAATTTCCTCACGACGCTGCTGCTGTCGCAAGGTGTGCCGATGCTTGCCCACGGCGACGAGCTCGGGCGTACCCAGGGTGGCAACAACAATGTGTACTGCCAGGACAACGAGATCAGCTGGGTCGACTGGACGGACGCCCGCAATCAGGACGTGCTCACCAGCTTCACCCGGCGGCTGACGGAACTGCGCGCCAAGCACCCGATCTTCCGCCGTCGCCGTTTCTTCACCGGCGACCTGATCGGCGACGACAAGGTGCCGGACATCGCGTGGCTGCGGCGCGACGGCCAGCCGATGACCGAGGCCGACTGGAACAACCGGAGCGGCATGACGATGACGGTCTTCCTGAACGGCCACGGCATTCCGGAACGGGACGCGCTCGGCGAGCCGATCACCGAC
>DASRYP010001033.1:0-6175 GCA_035687165.1 Actinoplanes sp.
GCTGTCGAGCGCATGCCCGATCCGGAACGGCCGCAGCTGCTGGCCCGTGTGACCCTCGGCCACCCGATCCCACCCGACCCTGAGGCGACCCGCATGGCCGCCGCGATCGCCCGCCGTCGCACCGACCGGCGCGCCTTCGACGACCGGCCGGTGACCGAGTCCGAGCTGACCAAGCTTCGCCGCTTCGTCGAGTCCGAGGGCGCCTACCTGCACACCGTACGACCCGACCAGGTCGCCATGCTGGCCATCTCGACCGAGATCGCCGCCGGCGCCGAGCTGGACGACCCCGCCTACCAGCAGGATCTGCATCAATGGACCACCCGGCCCAGCCAGGCCGGCGACGGCGTACCGCCGGGAACCGCGGTCAAGCCGGAACTGCGCCGCGTGCCGGTCCGGAACTTCTTCCCGGACGCCACCGGCGAGCTGGAGGCCGGCGCTGCCCACGACCAGGGCGCCGCGTACGTCGTGCTGTTCGGGCTGGACGACGCGCCCGGAAACCTTCTCCGTGGCGGCGAGGCGCTGTCCGCACTGCTGCTGCTGGCCACCGCCGACGGGTTGGCCACCGCCCCGCTGAGTGACGCCGTCGAGGTGGAGTGGCCTCGCCACCTGGTACGCGGCCTGATCGCGGACATCGGCGAGCCGTACCTCCTCGTCCGAATCGGCTACCGCCACGATCGGCAGCCGGTGCCGGCCGCGCCGCGCCGCGACACCGCGGACGTCATCACCACGACGAGGTAGGTGGCCATCATGGGCGGCTCCATCGCTGTGGGCTTCGGCGGCGTGGGCGGGTCCGAGGCGCTGGCGTGGGCGACCGAGCAAGCCGAGCGAAGTGGTGCACGGCTGACCATCGTGCACGTCTGTGTGCCGGGCTCGCCGCTGACCGGCGCGACGCATGCCAGACTCGAGTTGCTCGATCCTCCGCTCGCCCGCGTCTACGCCAAGGCACAGACTTGCCTCGGCGGACACCGAGTGGCTTTGGAGATCCGCAGCGGCGATCCAGCCGCTGAGCTGGTCCATGCGTCGGCCGGCGCCCACCTTCTGGTGATCGGCGCCGGTGAGGGCGGCCGGACCGTACGCCGAATCATCCGGCACACGCACAGCCCGGTCGTCGTGGTCCGGCCGACGAGGCTGCCGGCACACGCGCCCTTCGCCGGACATGTGGTGGTCGGCGTGGACGGCAGCCCGGCGGGCCGGGCGGCAGTCGAGTTCGCTTTCGCCTACGCAGCCGAACACCAGCTGCCGTTGGCAGCCGCGCACGCATCCACGGCCGAGCAAGACGATTACTTCTACGACGACGTGACCCTGTCAACGCACTTCGCCGTCGAGCCGGCGGCGCTCGAGCTGCTGGCCGCCGAGACGGAGCCGTGGAGCTTGAAGTACCCCGACGTACCTGTCCGGCGAGCCGTTCTGCACGGTCCGGTGGACGAGGCCCTGATCCAGGCCGCCGCCGGCGCTCGGCTGGTGGTCGTCGGCGACAAACGCCGTGGGGTGATCGGGCGTGCCCGCACCGGCGACGTTCCGCTGACGGTGGCCACCGAAGCCGCCTGTCCGGTTGCGGTCGTCCCGGAGGATCATGACGAAGGAGACCTGCTGTGAACGGCTACGGCGAGGCGGAGCTTCGGGCGGCCGCGGAGGCCGGCGTCCGCGCCCCCTCCATGCACAACAGCCAGCCCTGGCAGTTCCGGCTGCGGGATGGGGCCATCGAATGCTCGCCGACCCGGCCCGGCAACTCGCCGTCGCCGACTGGTCCGGCTGGGCCGCCCGGCTCGCCTGCGGCGCGGCCACCTACAACGTCCGCTTCGCCCTGGCCATCCACGGCCGGCCCGCCGAAGTGAGCCTGCGCCCCGACTCCGGGGAACCGACTCTCATCGCCCGGCTCACGCCCGGACGCGAACGGCCACCGACGTACGCGGAGACAGATCTGCACGCCGCCATCCCGCGCCGGCACAGCAACCGCGCGCCGTTCTGGCCCGACCCGGTGCCGGCCGACGCCCGCGTCCGCCTCATCGCGTCTCCGGCGACCGGCCGATCGACCAGATCGCCGCCGGCCAGGCCCTACAGAAGGTGCTGCTGACCGCCACCGATGCCGGCCTGTCGGCGTCGATGATCTCGCAGCCGATCGAGGTCCCGACGGCCCGCGACCAGCTGCGCCGCGCACTGGGCCGGTCCGGCTGTCCACAACTGACTCTCCGCATCGGCTACGGCACGCCGAGAAGCGTCACGCCGAGGCGCGCCGTCACCGATGTCCTCCTCGCCGACGGGCACACAGGGCCTTCGGTCCCCTGAAGCGTGAGGCCATAAGCCTCTGACGGTCTCACCGGCCACCGGGGATTCTGGATGCTGACGCCCCGTCAGGCGCGTCGAACTGCGCGGTTGGAGGTTCATCATGTTCGCTCAGGTCGGTGACCGGATCGTCGTCGACGGCATCCACCACGAAGGCGACCGCCGCGCCGGTGTCGTCACCGCCGTGCGGCACGCCGACGGCGCTCCGCCCTACGAGGTGCGCTGGCTGGACGATGGTCGCAAGTCGCTCATCTTCCCCGGTGAGGAAGCCGAAATCGAGCACCACAGCCCAACCGGCCCGAAGGGGTGAGCGCGACGCAACAAAGGGAGTGCGGTTTACCCGACCGCACTCCCTTTGTACTGTCGGCTCATCTGTGTTTGCCGCGCACCACGACCACCGGGCAATGGGCGTGATGAACGCAGTGCTGGCTCACCGATCCGAGCAGCGCGCCGGCGAAGGCACCGTGGCCTCGCGAACCGACCACGAGCAGCGCGGCGTGTGCCGACGCGTCGATGAGCACCTGGGACGGATTCCCGGCCACGACGCTCTGCAGCACGTCCACGTCGAGTGTGGCGGCGCCGAGCACTCCGTGAACTGCCTCGTCGAGCGCCTTTCCGGTGCTGACGGCCAGGTCCTCGTACGGAACGGGACCGGCCCAACCGCAGTAGGTCGGGTACTCCCACGCCGTCATCGCCTGCACCCGTCCACCGGCGAGCTTGGCCTGTCCGACAGCCCAGCGCAGAGCGCTTGTTGACGATGGCGAGCCGTCGACGCCGACCACGATGTCGGTGGCCCGGATCTCGGTGAGATCACGTGCTTCGTAGCGCGTCATGACATGCCTCCGATCGGCCGACCACAAGCCGGATGCGATCGCCGGCCCCAGATCGACCGTGCGCCGGTACTACCTCGGCCGACAGTGCCGAAAGCACCGACGTCCGCAGGATGGTCACATCGAGTCAGGTCCTTCGACTCATTCACCGGCGAGCCGGCAACCGCACGATGGTGGAAGAACCCATAGAAAGGACGGCCCGTCATGATGCATTACGGCTATGGGATGGGTCCCGGGTTGAACCTCATCGTCTTCGCCGTCGTCCTGCCCACCCTGCTGATCGCCATCGGCCTCATCACCACGTGGATCCAGCGCCAGCCTTCTGCGCCACCGCCCACCGACCCGATCCCCGATGCGGAACGGCTGCTCGCCGAGCGGCTCGCCCGCAGCGAGATCGACTCGGAGGAGTACGAGCAACGGCTGCACGCCCTGCACGCCGCACGACGTTGATCGAGTTGGTCAAGACCCCGTCCCCACAGGACTTCCGGCCCTGCCGGACGGGGTCCTCATGACGGATCGTGAGGATTGAGACCAACGCGAGGAGCAGCCTTGGAAACCACCGTTGTCCGTCATGCTCGGGCCGGGCTGACAGCTGCTGAGGCAAGCCGGCGACTCATTGCCGACGGGCCCAATGCTGTGGCCGCACCTGCTCCCCGCCGTCTCGCCGGGCGGATCGGCCGCCAGCTCGCCGACCCGCTGGTGGCGCTGCTCCTGGCCGCTGCCGTGGTGACCGCCGTCCTCGGTGACATCCCGGACACGGCCGTCATCGCTCTCGTCGTCACGATCAACACCCTGATCGGTGTGCTGCAGGGGATTCGGGCCGATGCCGCCATCGCGGCACTGGACCGCTTGGCCGCGCCCACCGCGCGTGTCGTGCGCGACGGTCGCGATGTGGTCCTCCCGGCCGCGGAACTGGTCCGCGGCGATCTCGTGCGGCTGGAGGCCGGCGATGTCGTCCCGGCGGACCTCCGACTGGCCGAGGCCGAGCGGGTGGCCTTCGACGAGTCCGCCCTGACCGGCGAGTCCGTACCCGTACACCGCTCGGCCGGCCAAGATGCCGGATCAGGCACGGTCCTCACCACGGGCCGCGCCACCGGGGTGGTCACCCGAACCGGCGCGGCAAGTTCGCTCGGGCGTATCGCCGCCCTGGTCTCCCGTACGAAGCCAGCACCTACACCCCTGCAGCGGCGCATCGCCAGCCTGGGGCGCGTGCTCGGTCTGACGGCGATCGCCGTGTCCGGCATCGTCTTCGCGGTCGGCGTGCTCGCCGGCGAGCCCCTCGTCCGCATGGCCATCACCGCGGTCAGCCTCGTCGTCGCGGCCGTGCCGGAGAGCCTGCCCGCCGTGGTGACGCTCGCCCTGGCGATCGGCGCCCGCCGCATGGCCCGCACGAAGGCGATTCCACGACGGCTGCACGCGGTGGAGACGCTCGGCTCGGTGACCGTGATCGCGTCCGACAAGACCGGCACCCTCACGCAGAACCGCATGTCGGTGCAACAGGCCGTCACCGCGGACAGCGCCCGATACACCGTCGCGGGCACCGGCTACGCCCCGGAAGGCGAGGTCCGGCCGGCCGGCGAGGTGCCGGACCAACTGCGCCGCCTCGCCCGGGCCGGTCTCCTCTGCAACGACGCGGAACTGATCCCGCCCGGCGGCGAGCGCACCGAGTGGACCGCGGCCGGCGACCCGATGGAGGCGGCACTGGTCGCCTTCGCGGCCCGGTGCGGCCTCGACACCGCCGCCGAGCGTGCCTCCTCGCCTCGCGTCGCGGAGCAACCGTTCGACCAGGCGACCCGCCGGATGACGACCGTGCACCAGCTCGGTGATGGCATGTACATGGTCGTGCGCAAGGGTGCGCCGGAAAGCGTTCTCGAGCCGGTGACCGATGCCAACCTGCTCAGTGCGGCGGCCGAGCTGGCCGATGGCGGACTTCGTGTGCTCGCGGTGGCGACGGCGGTCGCGGCGGAACAACCTGATCCGGCGGACCCGCCGCCGCTGCGAACCGCCGGGTTGGTCGGCATCGGTGACCCGCTGCGCCCGAGCGCCCGGGCGACCGCCGCGGCGTTCGAGGCTTCCGGCGTACGCCTACTGCTGATCACCGGTGACCACCCGGCCACCGCCGCCGCCATCGGCACTGAGCTCGGCATTCTCGGCCCCGGCGGTCGCGTCGTCATCGGCGACGCCGGCGCACCCAGTCCCGACGACCTTGAGCACGCCCGGGTGTACGCGCGTACCCAGCCCGACCAGAAGCTCAACATCATCGCCGAGCTGCAGCGTCGTGGCGAGGTCGTCGCGATGACAGGCGACGGCGTGAACGACTCGCCCGGGCTCAAGCGCGCCGACATCGGCGTGGCCATGGGCAGCGGCACCGAGGTCGCCCGCCAGGCCGCCGAGCTCGTTCTGGTCGACGACAACCTGGGCACCGTGGCGGACGCTATCGGTGAGGGCCGCCGCATCTACGACAACATCCGCCGGTTCCTGCGGTACGCCCTCTCCGGCGGCATCGCCGAGCTGCTCGTCATGCTGGCCGGGCCACTGCTCGGCATGCCCGTGGCGCTGTTGCCGGGCCAGCTCCTGTGGGTCAACCTGCTGACGCACGGCATCCCCGGCGTGGCGATGGGCGCCGAGCCGGCCGAACCCGGCGTGCTGCGGCGCAAACCCCGCTCACCGCAGGAGTCGGTACTGGGTGACGGTCTGCTCGCCAGCGTGCTGGCCGGCGGTGTCTGCCTCGCCACGGTCGTCCTGGCCGCAGGCGTGACCGCCGACCGCATGGGCCTGCCATGGCAGTCCGTCATGTTCGTCGTGCTCGGCCTGGCCCAGCTCGGCGTCGCCCTCGCCGTGCGGGTGAAGCCGGCGCCCGGCACCCCGCGCAACTGGTCCCTGCTCGCCGCCGTCGCAGTTTCCGGGGTTCTGCAGGTCGCCGGCGTCCTCCTGCCGACGCTCCGCACGTTGCTCGGCACCGAGGCGCTGTCGCTGCCTGTGCTCCTGGCCTGCGCAGCCGTCGCAGTCATTCCCGGCCTCGCGCTGCGCGTCGTCCACGGCTTACTGGCGGGACTTTCGGC
>DASRYP010001034.1:0-4206 GCA_035687165.1 Actinoplanes sp.
TGGTCGGAGCAGTCCACCCCGGCCGAGTTGTCGATGAAGTCGGTGAAGATCCGCCCGCCGGCCCGCGCGAACTCGATGCGTCCCCGCTGGGTGAGCCCCAGGTTGCCGCCCTCGCCGACCACCCGGACCCGCAGCTGCGACCCGTTGACCCGGATCGCGTCGTTAGTCTTGTCCCCCACCTCGGCGTGGGTCTCGGTCGCGGCCTTCACATACGTCCCGATACCGCCGTTGAACAGCAGGTCGACCGGGGCGAGCAGGATGGCCCGCATGAGCTCGGCCGGGCTGACGGCGGTCACGTCGCCCAGGTCGAGCGCCGCACGCACTTCGGGCGAGACCGGGATCGATTTCGCCGTACGGGGATAGATGCCACCGCCGGCGGAGATCAGCGACCGGTCGTAGTCGTCCCAGGACGAGCGGGGCAGCTCGAACAGGCGTCGGCGCTCGGCGAACGAGGTCGCGGCGACCGGGTCGGGATCGAGGAAGATGTGCCGGTGGTCGAACGCGGCGACCAACTGGATGTGCTCGCTGAGCAGCATCCCGTTGCCGAACACGTCACCCGACATGTCACCGACACCGACCACGGTGAAGTCCTGCCGCTGGGTGTCGATGCCCAGGTCGCGGAAGTGCTTCTTGACCGATTCCCAGGCACCCCGCGCGGTGATGCCCATCTTCTTGTGGTCGTAGCCGGCCGAGCCGCCGCTGGCGAACGCGTCGCCCAGCCAGAAGTCCTTCGACACCGAAATCTCGTTCGCGATGTCGCTGAACGTCGCCGTGCCCTTGTCGGCCGCGACCACCAGGTACGGGTCGTCGCCGTCGTGGCGCACCACGTCGCGCGGCGGCACGATCTTGCCGCTGAGGATGTTGTCGGTGACGTCGAGCAGCGCGGTGATGAAGCGCTTGTAGCACTCCACCGCCTCATCGCGGTCGCCCGGCTTCTGCTTGAGCACGAAGCCGCCCTTGGCACCGACCGGCACGATCACCGCATTTTTGACCATCTGCGCCTTGACCAGGCCGAGCACCTCGGTGCGGAAGTCCTCACGCCGGTCGGACCAGCGCAGACCGCCCCGGGCCACCGCCCCGAACCGCAGGTGGACACCCTCGAAACGAGGCGAATAGACGAAGATCTCGTACCTCGGGCGGGGCTGCGGCAGGTCGGGGATGGCCTGCGGGTCGATCTTGAAGGCCACGTACGACTTCGGGCGCCCGTCGGCCCCGCGCTGGAAGAAGCTGGTGCGCAAGGTGGCCTGGATCAGGGTCAGGTAGGAGCGCAGAATCCGGTCCTGGTCGAGGCTCTCCACGTCGTCGAGCAGCGAGGTGATCCGCTCGACCAGTTCGCCGGCCAGCCGGATGCGCTCGGACTCACCCGCCTCGAGCCGGGGCGAGAACCGCGTCTCGAAGAGCCGCACCAGCAGGCGGGCGATCTCGGGATAGGCGATGAAGGTCGATTCAAGGTAGCGCTGGGAGAAGACCGTGCCGGCCTGGCGCTGATATTTCGCGTACGCCCGCAGCACCACTACCTGGCGCCAGGTCAGCCCGGCCCGCAGGACCAGCTCGTTGAACCCGTCCACCTCGGCCTCGCCGCGCCAGGCGGCCGCGAACGCGTTCTCGACCTGCGGTCGCACCTCGGCCAGTTCGCGGTGCGACTCCGGCGGGGTCAGCCCGAAGTCGTACAGGTAGATCGTGCCGTCGCGGCGGCGGATCTCGTACGGTCGTTCGTCGACGACCTGCACGCCGAGTGAGTGCAGCACCGGCAGCACCGCCGAGAGCAGCATCGGCTCGCCGTACCGGTAGACCTTGAACCGGATGTCGTGCTCGTCGGGCTCGCGCACCCCCGTCCGGCCGAGCCGCCGCTTGCGGTAGAGGTGCATCTCGAGCTGCCCCGCCTCCTCGAGCAGCTCGAGCTTGGCCAGATCCTGCATGCCCTCGTACGGCGTGTGGCCGTCCTTGTAGCTCTCGGGGTAGGCCGTCGCGTACCGGGCGAACAGGTCGCGCGCCGCCTCCTCGCCCAGCTTGCGCTCGAGCACCAGCGAGAAGTCGTCGTCCCACATGCGGGTGGCGTCGGCCAGCATCTCGGCCAGCTGGTTCGGATCGACCTGGCCCGGCGGGTCGGTCGGGTCGGTGCGCACGATGAAGTGCACGCGCGCCAGCATCCGCTCGGTCACCCGGGTCGTGTAGTCGACGCCGACGCCGTTGAGCTCGCGCAGCAGGATCTCCTGCATCCGCAGCCGGTTGCCGGTGGTGAACCGGTCGCGCGGCAGATAGATCAGGCACGAGATGAACCGGCCGTAGCCGTCGCGGCGCAGGAACAGGCGCAGCTGGCGGCGGCCCGCCATGCGCAGGACGCCGATCACCGCCTCGTACAGGTCATCGGTCTTGATCTGGAAGAGCTCGTCGCGCGGATAGGTCTCGAGGATCTGCAGCAGATCCTTGCCGGAGTGGCCGCGCGGCGAGAGGCCGGAACGGTCGAGCACCTCGCGGACCTTGCGCTTGACCACCGGCAGCTCACGCACGCTGGTGCGATAGGCCGAGGAGCTGAACAGGCCCAGGAAGCGGCGCTCGCCGATCACCTCACCGGTCTCGTTGAAGACCTTCACCCCGATGTAGTCGAGATAGGCCGACCGGTGCACGGTAGCCCGCGAATTGGCCTTGGTGATCACCAGCAGGCGTTTTTCGAGGGCTCGCTGGAAGGCCTCGGCGGTCATCGTGGAGAGCTTGCGCGGCCGGCTGTCGCCGCGCAGGATGCCCAGCCCGGTGCTGGGAACGCCCACGAGCACGTCGCCGTCGAGGCGGTACTCCCGGTAGCCCAGGAACGTGAAGTGGTCGTGCGCGAGCCACTTGAGCAGCTCGACCGAGTCGGTGACGTCCTTGTCGGGCACCGGCAGCTTGCGCTCGGAGCCGCGGGCGGCGGCCAGCTCGTCGGCGATCACCAGGGCCCGCTGCCGCATCCGCGGCCAGTCCTCGACCGCGTCACGCACGTCGGTCAGCACCCGGCGGACCTCGTTGAGCAACTGGTCGCGGGCGTCGCCGCCGCGGATCGGGTCGATCTCGATGCGGATCCAGCTCTCGACGGTGTCCCCGTCGATCGCGTCGTCCGGTTCGACGTCGGCGGCCAGCTCGCTCAGCGTGCCGAGCGGCTCGCGGCGCACCACGATCAGCGGATGCACCATCAGGTGCACCTGTTGCTGGTGCGCGGAGAGCAGGGCGATCACCGAGTCGACCAGGAACGGCATGTCGTCGGTGACGATCTGCAGCACCGAGTGCAGCTGCGACCCGCTCGGCGGCGTGATCGCGATCTTCAGCTCCCCCGGCAGCCGCGTGCCGGCCAGCTCGCGATGGCTGATCACGGCCTCGTACATCTCCTGGGGCGTGAGCCCCACCAGCTCCTCGTCCGGCGCGAACCGCCAGAAGCGCCCGACCAGGGAGGCGGTGGCGTGGTCGAGGCCGGCCACCTCCACTGCCTGCGCGACCAGACGCTCCCCGTTCGGAAGCTTTTCGTCGAGCTCGCCCTCCTCGGCGCTGGCGCCGAGCCGGCCGGTCAGGGCCAGCCCCGGTCCGGCGATGAGGTCGTGGTCGGCTTCGGATTCGGACGCTGCCTCGTCGGCGACAGCCATGGCTCTGGCGCTCCCCTCACCCACGACATTGTGGGTTCGAACTAGTCGAGGACAGCCTAGAACCCCGCGCGAAGCCCTAGGAGAGGCGCGGTACGAGCGGTCCACTGAGCAGGAGCTCCGACCCGGTTCCCGGGAGGGGGTCAGCAGAAAGTGGATTCGTTCACTACCGTCACCAACATCAAGACCCGATACCCGGGGAAAGGGGTTCGCATGCACCGCGGTCCGTACCGTTCCGTGCGACGCGCGACCGCGGCGGCTGCCACGTTGGCACTGGTCGCCGGCGCGCTGGCCGGATGCTCCAAGGACGGCCCCGACGGCACCCTCGACGATTTCCTCGCAGGCTGGCGCGGTGGCGACCTGAGCAAGGTCGGATTCGTCGGCGCCGACGGCGGCAAGGTCGCCTCCACCGAGGTGCTCGCCCAGATCGAGGCCGCCTCGGGCGATCTCGCCAAACAGCCGCTGACCGTCACCGCTACGGGTGACCCCAAGACCACCGGCGACGACGCCACCAGCGCGGTCAAGCTTGACTGGACGCTGCCGGGCGACGTCAAGTGGTCCTATCCGAGCACCGTGCGGCTGACCAGGCGCAACACCG
>DASRYP010001035.1:0-3078 GCA_035687165.1 Actinoplanes sp.
GGGCAGCCGGTCGGGTTCGCGGGACGGAGTCCGGTACGTCCACCTTCCGGTGGGCTGGGCGGGGCCGCGCGGGGGACAGCTCCTCTTCCAGCTCCTGCTGCCGTTCGCCGCGGGCCTGGGCCGGCAGGCCGCGTGGATCGAGACGCTGACGCCGCCGGTCTCGGCGAGCCTGCTGCCCCTGTTCTCCCGGCGGCCCGTCATCGCGCTCGTGCAGATGCTCAGCGGCGCCGACATGGCCCGCAAGTACAAACTGCCGTTCCACCTCGTGGAGCGTCGTGCCCTGCGGCTCTACAAGCACTTCATCGCGCTCAACGAGACCGATCGGGAAGTGATCGCCCGGTACGCCGGGCAGGCCACCTGCGAGGTGATCCCGAACGGGGCCTACCGCCCGGCGCTCGGCGACGACGACTTCGGGGGTGGCGACCACCTGCTCTACCTGGGCCGCATCGACGTGGAGCAGAAGGGTCTGGACCTGTTGCTCGCGGCGATCCGCCGGTCACCGCCGGGGATGCCGCTGGTCATCGCCGGGTCGGGCACCGCCGTCGAGGAGCGCAAGCTGCGTCGGCTGGCCGAGGCGGCCGGTTCCGGCGTGGTCCTGGCCGGGCGGGTGACCGGGGCGGAGAAAGACCGGCTGATGCGCACGAGCGCGGCGATGATCGTGCCGTCCCGGTACGAGACGTTCAGCCTCTCCGCGCTCGAGGCGATGGCGTACGGCAAGCCGGTCGTGCACTTCGACCTGCCCCAGCTCACCTGGATCGGCGACGACTGCGCGATCGTCGTCCCGGCCTACGACGTCGACGCGCTCGGCCGGGCGATGCGCGACCTGGCCGGCGACCCGGCCCGGCGCGAGTCGCTCGGGCGGCGCGGTTACACGCGCAGCCTCGACCACGACTGGGACGTCCTCGGCGACCGCTACCGGAACGTCCTCGAAAAGGTGCTCGGTTACCGTTCGGGGAAGTAGTAAGTCTCCGGCGACGGCGGAATCACACCATTCGGGAAAATACCGTCCACCTGTGTGTGATAGCCCTTGATGAGGCGTGCCTTGGCCGCAATTCCCTCATTCCACTGCCAGGCTTCGAGTCGATTCCGGGAAATGAATCTCGGGTCGCCCGAGCCTACCTGGTCGTAGGGGAAATCGGAGAAATACACGGTTCGGTCGCCGAACAGGGCGCCGACGTCGCGGGCGATGAGATGGTCGACGTGCCGGCCGACGCCGAGCGGGCAGAAGACCAGCCGCGCGTCGGCGGCCGCGGTCGACACCGCCGCCCGGACGTCGGCGATCATCGGGCGGTCGCCGCGCGCCAGCCGCCCGCGGGCGATGTCGTAGCGGTAGGTCGGGTAGCGGTGGGCCAGCTCCGGCAGCATGCGCAGCGCGCCCCGAATCTGCCGCCGCCGGAACAGTGCGTCGGGAAACCCCAGGTGGACGGCCTGTACGTTGGTGAGTTCGGCCAGCACCTCGCGGTCTTCCCGGCGGCGGGCGTCGAACAGGGTCCGCGCGTCGGTGCCGCCGAGGAAGCTGCGGGCCGCGTACGTGTGCGGGGGCACGTCGGCGGTGGTGAAGACCGTGGCGACGGTGACCGGGCAGTGGCCCGCGGCCGCCTCGAGCAGCGCGCCGCAGGAGAGGACCGCGTCGTCCAGATGGGGCGAGACGAACAGGATCGGATCGCCGGCCGACATTGCTTTCCTGATCTTTTCGGGCACCGCGATCATCATTCCTGGCTCCCTTTCTTTCGTGCGAATTCACGCCCCGGGGCTCTTGTGCCCGAAACGATGGAAGGAGAGGATGGCGGCATGGAGGCCATCCTTTTGGTGGGTGGTGCGGGAACGCGTTTGCGGCCCCTCACACTCACCACCCCGAAGCCCATGCTGCCCCTCGCCGGAATCCCTTTCATCACGCATCAGCTGCTGCGCGCCGGGCAGGCGGGTGTCGATCACGTGGTGCTCGCCACCTCGTACCGGGCGGAGATGTTCCGTGACCACTTCGGCGACGGCGCCGAGCTCGGCCTGGCGGTCAGCTACGCCGTCGAGGACGAGCCGCTGGGCACCGGTGGAGCGCTGCGCAACGCCGCCGATCACTTGCGCGGCGACGGGCCGGTGATCATCCTCAACGGCGACGTGCTGGGCGGGCTCGACCTGGTCGCGCTGGTCGACCACCACCGGCGCGGCGACGCCGACGTCACCCTGCACCTGCGGCGGGTGCCCGACCCGTCGGCGTACGGCTGTGTCACCACCGATGCCGAGGGCCGCGTGCTGGCCTTCGACGAGAAGACCGACTCCCCGGCGACCGATCAGGTCAACGCCGGGACGTACGTCTTCTCCCGCTCGGCCCTGTTCGAGATCCCGCCCGGCCGGGTGGTCAGCGTCGAGCGCGAGACCTTCCCGCAGCTGATCGGGGCCGGTCGGCGCGTGCTCAGCCTGCACGACGAGGCCTACTGGCTGGATATCGGCACCCCGGCCGCGTACGTGCGCGGCAACTGCGACCTCGTGACCGGCCTCGTGCCCTCGGCCGCCCTGCACAACTCGCCGGCCGCCTCGCTGGTGATGGTCGGGGCCAAGGTGGCCGACGACGTCGAGTTGAGCGGCGGAACGGTGGTGGGCCACGGGGCCGAGGTGGGTGCCGGGGCGCGGTTGAGCCGGTGCGTGATCTTCGACGACGCCCGCATCGGCGCGGGCGCCCGGCTGAGCGACACGGCGATCGGGCGTGGCGCCCGGATCGGCGCGGGCGCGGTCGTCGAAGGCGTGCTGCTCGGCGACGGGGCCGAGGTGCCGCCGGGCACGCGGATCGTCCACCGCTGACGTCACCGCAGCAGCCAGGTCACTGCGTCAGCCAGTGACCTGGCCGTGCGGGTGGCCGCCGGGTCGGCCGTCGCGGCGAGCCGCACCGTGCTGCAGCCGGCCGCCGCGCCCGCCACCACGTCCGAGGCGGCGTCGCCGACCATCACACTGGTGCCCAGGTCGACCCCCGGGTGGTCGCGCGCCACCCGGTGCAGGAGCCCCGGCAGCGGCTTGCGGCACTCGCACGTCCCGGCCTCGTGCACGCACGAGTAGATGCCGTCGACCTCGCCGATCAGCTCCACC
>DASRYP010001036.1:0-12492 GCA_035687165.1 Actinoplanes sp.
CCAGCGCGGATCGGCGGTCAGGTCGGACACGGTCACCAGGGCCCGGGTGCGGGCCGCCTCCAGGCCGGGTCCGACGCTCAGCTCGTACTGCAGCTCGTCGACCGCCGCCCCGATCGGGCCGTGGGCCGTACAGGTGAGCGGGCCGCCCTCGCCGATCAGGACGACCGAGCTGCGGACGACGCCGGGCACCGCGCCGGCGGTGAAGACGGTCAGACGCTCCAGCGCTTGGCTGAAGTTGTCGGCTGACAGCAGGCGGGCCGTGAGTTCGTGCAGGAGGCCCGCCAGTTCCACGGGATGCGGGCCGAGGGATTCCGCCGGTCGAGCCGCGGAGCGGGTACGCCGAGGACGGGTCACCACTCGGGCAGGGCCACGATCCGGGGATGAAGCCCGACGATATGGGGCAGACACGCCGGGCATCCTGCCATGTCCATCGACAGTCACGTAACTCTGATGCCTCTACCGAGGGGTTTCCGCGGGTCCGGCTGTCTCGTCCGACCGGCGACGCTCCAGGAACGAGTCCGGCGCGGCCTCAGGGTCGTCCTCGCGTGCGTCCGACTCCGCAAGAATCGCCTCGGCCTGTGCCAGCGGGTCCGCGCTGCCGGCCGCCCGCTCCTCGGGAAGCAGCTCAGCCGCCCGCTGCTCGACCCGGTCATCACTCATGAAAGATCAACTACCCGCCAGCACCCCGAAGAAACCCGAACAGGCCACACAAAAGTGGCGGGATTCGACACGGCGCGGCGGCTGGGGAAACGTCAGAACGGACGCGCGGCGCGGAAAACGTCGAGCGGACGCGCGGGCTGGTGAACAAGAACGCCGCCCTCGGCTAGGCCGGGGGCGGCGCAGGTGTCGGTGTGCAAGGTCGCCTCGCGGCGAGTGGCTCAGCACGGCTCCAGCCGAACGGAATTCCGTGCAGGCAATGGGTGAGGCCCGGGGACACTGAGCACACCGACATCTGTCCCCAACGGTCGACCACTTGCCGTGATTCCGTCAGCAGTTGTGACGCCAGTCACGGTGCTGGAGCGAGAGCGAGCCGGGTGACCCAGGACCGTGACCGACGAGATTCGTGAGCTGGACGCTCTTCTAGCCGATGCCTCGGACTGGCCAACGTCCTGCTGATGCCTCGGACTGGCCAACGCGCGCCAACCAGGCGCAGCGACTCGATCAACAGAACCCCTAGAAGTCCTGGGTGAGGCGGTCCGGGTCGACCTCGCGGCCGGGATAGCGGGTGATGTACTCCGTCTCCAGTTCGGCGGTGCGCTTGAAGTGGTTCGAGAGTGCGGCGTCGGGGCCGTGCCGCAGGGTGTCCAGCCTCGTTCGGTAAAGGCTGCCGAGCTCGCGGAACAGGTCCTCGTCGCTGAGCGTCGCCGGGTCGATGCCGTTCTCCAGCAGCGGCGAGTCACCTTGGGCGTCTGTCATCGTGCGCCTCCGAAATCCGGCCGCGTCGGCCGCCGAGGGGTGAGTCGATCGTCAGCACGGTTGCCCATGCGGACCTCGGCCAAACACCGCCGGTACGCTTCTTAACCATGAAGGGCCTGTGGACCCCGGCTTGGATCGCTCGGCACGTCCTGGCGCTGGTCCTGGCCGCGGGCTGCCTGGGGCTGGGCTGGTGGCAGTACAGTCGCGCCCTCGAGGGCAATTCGATCAGCTGGGGCTACATGTTCGAGTGGCCGGTCTTCGCGGCCTTCGTCATCTTCCTGTGGTTCCGTGAGGTCCAGCTGTTCCGCAAAAAGGGACAACCCCCCGACGCGCCGCCGCCGGAACGCGAAGAAAAAGAATTCCCAGGTACGGCTGTTATCGTCGGCCGTCCGGTCCGTGTGGCCATGCGATCCACCTCGGCCGGCGACGACCCCGAGTTGACCGCCTACAACGACTATCTCGCCTGGCTGAACGCCCATCCCGGCGCCCGGCCGAGCGACTATCCCGGATAGGACAAAAGAACGTGCAGGGTGCCCTGACCCGATACCGGATCATCGCGTGGATCGTGGGTTTCTGCCTGCTCGCGCTCGTCGTGGTCGGCATGCCGTTGAAGTATTTCGCCGACAACCCCACGGTGGTCGCCGCCGTCGGGCCGGCCCACGGCTTCCTCTTCCTGGTCTACCTGGTGGCCACGTTCGATCTGTCGCGGCGGGCGCACTGGCCGTTCGGCCGCATGCTTCTGGTGATGCTCTCGGGCACGATCCCGTTCCTGTCGTTCTGGGCCGAGCGCAAGGTGACCCACGAATGGGTGCCGGCCGACGAACTGGCGAAAAGTCCAATTTGACGACCGATTAACACGCTTTGCTTTCGGAAAATTACTATCTGCTATCGGCATCATTGGCGTCTAGGGCCATTGTCTTAAATCACTCTGTGGGGCCTTGCATCTGACGTTTCCGCCGATAAGTTAATGCGGTTGGTTCGGTCCGCAGCCACTCCCCCTTCCGATGGCGCCGACCAACGCCGCCGATCATCGTGGCGTCAGTGACGTCGCGGCAGAACCGGGGAACCGAGTTCCTGGGGTGAATCCGCGTCCAGCGCGGCCGGGCCGTCTTCCGCCCACTGATCCTCAGCAAGCTCAGTCGTCAGCACCCCCGGTAGGCGGCCTAGCGGAAGAAAGGCCACTAGACCGGTGCCACACCCCCGTACGAGGCTTCGCGTCCTCGTCGTCGCGGCGCTTGCCGTCGCGATCACCGGTTCGCTGGGGACCGCCGCGCACGCGGCGCCGTCCACCGCCGAACTGAAGAAGCAGATCGAGGCGGCGTCCAACAAACTCGAGGACGTCACCGAGTCGTACAACCAGATGAACATCAGCCTGAAGAAGACCCAGGCCGATGAGAAGAAGCTCCAGGCGTCCCTGGCACCCGCTCAGGCGGCGCTCAAGGCGGCGAGCGGCCGGGTCGGCACTCTGGCCACCACGTCGTACAAGCAGGGTCGGGTCGGTCCGATGACCGCGCTGCTGGCCGGTGGGCAGGACGACATGGTCGACCGGATCGCCTATCTGGACCTGATCACCCGGGCCAACCAGCGCGACATCGACAACTTCACCGAGGCCACCCAGGGCTTCACCACCCGGCAGGCCGCCCTCAAGACGACCCGGACCAAGCAAACGGCCCAGGTGGCGGCGTTGGCCAAGCAGAAGTCGGGGATCCAGGCGGATCTCAAGAAGCTGTTCAAGATGCGCGAGGCCGCCTTCGGCCAGGGGCAGGAGACCGGCAGCAAATACACCGGCAAGATCCCGAACATCTCGGGCAAGGCCGGGGAGGCAGTCGCCTTCGCCTACAAGCAAATCGGCAAGCCGTACCTGTTCGGCGCAGACGGCCTCGAAAAGTATGACTGCTCGGGTCTGACCTCGGCGGCCTGGGCGGCGGCGGGCAAGTCACTGTCGCACCAGACCAAGGCACAGTGGAACGAGGTCACGCACATCGGCAGGTCCGAACTCCAGGCGGGCGACCTGGTGTTCTACCGAAGTCTCGGGCACGTCGCGATCTATGTCGGCGACGGGCAGATCATCGACGCGCCGCACTCCGGCACGGTGGTCAAGAAGCGCGGCATCAACATCATGACGCCGTACGGATACGGCCGGGTCTGACCCCGGTCCACGCACGAAGAAGGCCGGTACCCGATCGGGGTACCGGCCTTTCGCGTGGTGAGTGAACGGGAGGCGGGAAGGCGTGGATCGTCAGGCGGCCTGCAGGCCCTCGGCCCGGGCCAGCTCGCGCAGCCGGCCGAGCGCCTGGATCTCGAGCTGGCGGATCCGCTCGCGGCTCAGCGAGAAGCGCGAGGCCACCTCGGTGAGCGAGTGCTCGCGGCCGTCCTCGAGGCCGTAGCGGGCCCGCATGATGCCGGCCGACCGGTCGTCGAGGTGGTTGAGCAGACCCTCGATGCGCTGCCGCTCCAGTGCGGTCAGCACGATCTCCTCGGGTGACGGGGCGTCACTGTCGGCGACCAGGTCTCCGAGGTTGGTGTCGCCGTCGTCGCCGACCGGGGTGTCGAGCGAGACAGTGTCCTGAGCCCAGCGGGTGAGCTCGTTGACGCGCTCGACGGTCACGCCGAGAGCGGCTGCGATCTGCTCGGGCTCGGGGTCGCCGCCGAGCTCACGAACGAGCTGACGGGTCACGTTGCGCATCCGGTTGACGTCCTCGACCAGGTGCACGGGCAGGCGCACGGTGCGCTCCTGCTGGGCGATGGCCCGGCTGATCGCCTGACGGACCCACCAGGTCGCGTACGTCGAGAACTTGTAGCCCCGCTCGTAGTCGAACTTCTCGACCGCGCGGACCAGGCCGGTGTTGCCCTCCTGGATCAGGTCGAGCATCGGCATGCCGGAGCGCACGTAGCGCCGGGCGATCGACACGACCAGTCGCAGGTTGGCCCGGATGAACAGGTCCTTGGCCTTGCGGCCCTCGCTGACGAGGCGTTCCAACTCTTCCCGGCTCACCCCACGCCGGACCTCGCCGGTCTCGATCAGGTGCTCGGCGTAGAGGCCCGCCTCGATCGACTTGGAGAGCTCGACCTCCCGGGCGGCGTCCAGCAGCGGTGTCCGGGAGATCTCGTGCAGGTAGACGCCGACAAGGTCGCGCTCCTCGGCGACCTGATCGGTTCGCATCACGGTGTTCTTCTCCACGTTGCCCACGGTCCCCTCATTGCCTTCACTAACCCCGTTACGGGTGATTGCTGTATCCATCAGTTCCTCCCCGTAACGTCCGCAGTTCGCACATTGCGGTTACTGGCACCTACACAACAAATAACTGCCTGCACTGATTCCGGCTGGTGGGTCGAAAGTGCCACGAATGTCTGGGTGCGAGCTGAGAGCCGCGTGCATACTTGCTGAACAGGGCTCCTGTGCCCGAGCGGTCGGCACCACGACC
The DNA here is from genome assembly GCA_035687165.1 of Actinoplanes sp. GTDB lineage: Bacteria > Actinomycetota > Actinomycetes > Mycobacteriales > Micromonosporaceae > Actinoplanes. The sequence continues at coordinate 4,842 of DASRYP010001036.1, forward strand.
GCTGCTCGGCCGTGCCCACAGAGACATACCCGTCGCCCGCCTCATGACACCACCGCCCCTCGTCCCTCACAGCGACGTCCATCACCAATGGCCTCGGGACGTCCGTCACCACCCAATACGTTTCTTGGGCGCCCCAGGTTCATGTGCTGGATCGACAGCTTCCGGACAGGGCTGAAGCAAAAGCATCACCAAAAAGATCCCGACCATCGCTGAACGGGACCACCTGCCACAATGCGGCACGCGACGGCGCAGTTCACTAGCCCGGCCGGGTGACATCCGAGCGGGTGATGCACCCTGGACAACGATTCGAGGCGGGTCCGCCATCCACTTGGTGGGGTGACTAATCCCACAGTGACGTACGGGGGTGGACGGGCGCGACGGTCGGCATAGCGAGCGGGCGCACGGCTCTGATCACGGGCAGTGCGGGCGGCCTCGGCGCGAGCACGGTCGCAGCCTGGCCTAGAGGGTCTCGGCGATCTGATAGCCGGCGGTGGCCAGGGCGGCCACGACGGTGCCGCCACCGGCCAGGATCAGGCCGCGGGTCAAGGGATGGGGGCCGGGCTCGGGCCGGGTGGCGCGGCGACGCAGCTCGGCGTGGAGCGCGGCGATGACCTGGTCGGGGCTGCCGTCGGCGTCGATCACCACGAAATCGGCGAACTCCGGCAACGAGTGGTAGGCGGCCCGGGCCGCGGTGAGGTATTCCATCGTCTCGCTGTCGTAGCCGCGGGCCTCGATGCGTTCGTGGGCGACCTCGGGGGTGACGTCGAGCAGGAACGTGACGTCGGGCTGAGGGAAGAAGTGGTAGGCCAGGCGGGCGCGACGCTCGGCGGCCGGTGCGGCGTCGCGGGCGCGCAGGCTGGCGTACTGGCAGAACGCGTAACGGTCCATCACGACCGTGCCGCCGGTGATCGAGCGGCGCAGCAGGGTGCGCAGGATCGCCAGCCAGCGCAGCACCGACTCGACGAAGAGCATGCCGCGGCGGCCCAGCAGATCGTCCCCGTCGCGCTTGCCGACCCGGGTGGCCAGGCGGCCGAACCAGTGGCGGCCCCCCGCGTTGCGCCGATAGGACGCGCGCAGACCCGACGCGCTCAGCTCCTCGGCCAGCCGGTGAGCCTGAGTCGTCTTTCCCGAGCCGTCCATACCCACGAGCGCGATGGTGCGAGGGGTCATAAGTACCAACGGTAACGGGCGGGTGCACGTCCGGTTTTCCGGCGGCGACCTGCACGACGTACCAAAATGGGGTTTGCAGTGGGTTTGTCCGATGACTCGGGTGGCCGGGCGATTCAACCGGAGGCGGCCCGGGTAGTCGTATCGACACCCAACCGCACACGTCGACAAGGGGATCGTCATGCCGCACCGCGTGGACGAAGGCCTGGCCACCACGCTGAAGAAGGTCGCCTCGACCCTCAAGTCCGCCGGCATACCGTTCGCGCTCGGCGGGAGTTTCGCGGTCTATGCGCACGGCGGCCATTCCAGCGACCACGACGTGGATTTCCTGCTGCGCGAGCAAGATCGCGATCAGGCGCTGGCCGAGCTGGCCGAAGTCGGCTTCCGCACCGAGCAGCCGCCCGAGGACTGGCTGGTCAAGGTCTACGACGAGGACCGGATGGTCGATCTGATCTATCGACCGGTGGAGACGCCCGTGACGATGGAGACGCTCGCCGACACCGAGCAGATCTCGGTCGAGGCGATCTATATGCCGGTCCTGTCGGCCACTCAGCTCATGGTGCACAAGCTGCTCAGTTACAGCCAGCACTACTGCGACTTCGCGACCGGCCTACCAGTGGCCCGCTCCCTGCGCGAGCAGATCGACTGGCCCCGAGTCCGACGCGAGACCGAGAAATCACCGTACGCCGAGGCGTTCCTCATCCTGCTGGACCGGCTGGACGTCGTACCGCTACCGGACTCCCAGCCCGACGAAGACGGAGCGCTCGTCAACCGATAGAGGGGTGGCCGGAATGACCAGCGACACCGATCTCGAGGCCGAGATCCAGCGTCTGCTCACCGAGCACGACCGGATAGCCGAGCAGGGCATCACCGTGCAGCGCCGCGACCATCTGGTGGTGCTCGGCGGCGAGGTCGAGAGCGCGCAGCGACGCGACGAGATCTGCCGCCAGATCACCGCACACTTCCCGGACGTGGAGATCACCTGCGACATCGGGATCACGCGCGCGCAGGCACCCAGCGAGGTGGAGGAGATTTCATGATCCGGATCGCCGCCGTGGGCGACGTCCACGTGGACAAGGACGTGATGGGCCGTTACCGGCCCGCCCTCGAGGACCTGCCGGACCGGGCCGATGCCCTGCTCATCGCCGGCGACCTGACCCGGCACGGGACGCCGGAGGAGGCCCGCTGCTTCGCCGCGGAGTTCGGCGGGCTGGCCGTGCCGGTCGTGGTCGTGCTCGGCAACCACGACTACCAGAGCGACCAGCCGGACGAGGTCACCGAGGTACTCACCGACGCCGGCATCACCGTGCTCGAGGGCGAGGCGACCGTCCTGGAGATCCGCGGGCACCGCCTCGGCATCGCCGGCACGAAGGGGTTCGGCGGCGGGTTCGCGGGGGCCTGCGCCAGCAACTTCGGCGAGCGCGAGATGAAGGATTTCGTCGCCACCGCCGAGCGATACGCCGACTCGCTGAGCAAGGCGCTGAACTCGGTGGAGTGCGATGCCCTGGTGGCGCTCACCCACTACGCCCCGGTGCCCGAGACGCTGGTCGGCGAGCCGCTGGAGATCTATGCCTTCCTCGGCTGCTACCAACTCGGGCGGGCGATCGACTCGGCGCCGACCGCGCTGGCCCTGCACGGGCACGCACACCACGGATCGGAGCGCGGGCGTACGCCGGGCGGGGTGCCGGTGCGCAACGTGGCGCACCCGGTCATCAAGCAGGCGTACAACGTCTACCAACTGCTGTCCGAAGAGGTCGACGCCGTTCTGACCGGTGCTGGATAACCAGGTTTTCGATTTCGGGGGTGCGGGTATCAGCTGCGCATGCACTTACTTCTCTGGATCATCGCAGTCATTCTGGTGGTCGCCGGCATCCTTGCGCTCTTCCGGCGGCAGCTGCTCTGGGGAATCGTGCTGATCGTCGTCGGCCTCCTCGTGGGTCCCGGCGGCGTCAGCATCTTCACCTGATCGGCCCCCCTTCCGAGCAGTTTCATCCCCTCGACCGAGAACCGGGCCACCCGTACGGGTGGCCCGGTTCCGTTTGTCCGCCTTGCCGCACTCGCGGTGCGATGAGCGTTACCGGTGGGCTGACTGAATCACTCGCGAATTCTTCGATCTTTTCTTCGCGAGGTGCACCAGTGGCCGAGGTCCATCACTTCACCTACGGGGCGTTCAATCCGATCGCCGCCTTCCTACTGGCCTTCCTGGGCTCCTTCTTCGGCCTGCTGAGCACCGCGCGGGCCCGGGGCGCCCGCACCCGGGGCCGGTGCAACCGCTGGCTGGCCATCGCCGCCTTCTCGATCGGGGGCGGCGCGATCTGGCTCATGCATTTCGCCGCGATGCTCGGCTTCGAGGTGCCGGCCAGCCCCGTACGCTTCGACGTCCCGATGACCGTGAGCAGCCTCGCCTTCGCGGTCTCCACGGTCGGCGCCGGGCTGCTGATCGTCGGGCACGGCCGGCGCAGCGTGCCCAAGACGGTTCTGGCCGGCGTACTCACCGGCGGCGGCGTGCTCGCCATGCACTACACCGGCATGCACGGCATGCACGTGGCCGGCGAGATGCGGTACGACCCGGCGCTGGTGGTCGCCTCAGCGGTCATCGCGGTGGGGGCTTCGACGGTCGCGCTCTGGTTCACCGTCTCGGTGCGGGGTTACGGGCCGATCGGCGGCGCCGCGGGAATCATGGCGATCGCCGTGTGCGGCATGCACTACACCGGGATGGCCGCCATGTCTGTCCACCTCTATCCGGCGGCACCGACCACGGTCGAGGGCTTCCGGCCGCTCACCCTGATCGTCCCGATCACGCTGATCACCGCGGCGACCATCATCGGGGTGGCGCTCAGCGGACTGCAGGCGATGACCGAGGAGGAGTTCACCGACGGCGCCGGCACGCCGAGGCGGGGCGCGCACGCGGATCCGGGCAACCCCTGGTCACTCAAACAGGCGACGGTCACCACGGCCGGTCGCCAGCCTTCGCCGCACCCGATGCCGATCCACACCCACACCAACGGCTGAGCCTCCGGTACGTTCTCGGCATGGCGCCACGCATGCTGCTGTCGATGCCGTTGCACGCGATCACCGAGGTGTACGGCGAGGCGGGCCTGAGGGAACGGTTCCTGCTCGAGCTGGAGTCGTTCCCCGAGGCGGAGGCCAAGCAGCTCGTCGAGGCGCTCGACCTGGCCGCGCGGCTGCACGCGGACGACCGCCGGGTGCGCGAGCCCTACCTCAACCATCTGCTCCGGGTCGCCATCCGAATCATCAAATATTACGGCGTACGGGATGTCGACGTGCTCACCGCGGCACTGCTGCACGACGCGGTCGAGGACCACCCGGCCGAGCTCGCCGACCTGCCCGGGGGCACCCACGAGGAGCTGACCGAGGCGGCGATCGCCGAGCTGGCGTCCCGCTTCGGCGGCCGAGCAGCCGAGCTGGTCCGCTCGGTGACCAACCCGGAGTACGACCCCCGGCGCGACCGCCACGAGCAATATCGCGCGCACGTGGCGGCGAGCCTGGAACGCGACCCGTGGGCCCGGGTGATCAAGGTCTCCGACTTCACCGACAACGGGGTGGGCGTCGTCCACACCACGCCCGAGAAGGCCCTGTCGGCGGCCCGGAAATATCGCCCGCTCGTGCCCAAGCTGCGCGAACTGGTCGGGCGGCCGGACACCCCGCTCTCGATCGCCGCCAAGGACCACATCCTCGACCAGCTCGACCTGGCCGAGGAGAGATTCGCCTGCATCCTCGATGACTAGGGACGGGCTTTAGGCTGGCTCTATGCCCCGCAACGCTTGGTGGCGCGACGCCGTCATCTACCAGGTCTATCCCCGCTCGTTCGCCGACAGCGACGGTGACGGGATGGGCGATCTGCCCGGCATCACCGGGCGCCTGCCGCATCTGGTGGAGCTTGGCGTCGACGCCGTGTGGCTCTCCCCCTTCTACCCCTCCCCACAGCACGACGCCGGCTACGACGTGGCCGATTACCGCGGGGTCGACCGGCGCTTCGGCGACCTCGGCGACGCCGACAAGCTGATCGCCGAGGCGCACGAGCTGGGGCTGAAGATCATCGTCGACCTGGTGCCCAACCACACCTCCGCCGAGCACGCGTGGTTCCGGGCCGCCCTCGCCGCCGCACCGGGCAGCCCCGAGCGCGACCGCTACATCTTCCGCGACGGTAAGGGGCCGGACGGCTCGGAGCCGCCGAACTCGTGGCAGAGCGTCTTCGGCGGCAGCGCGTGGGAGCGGGTGCCGGACGGGCAGTGGTATTTGCACCTGTTCGACGTCAGCCAGCCCGACCTCGACTGGGGCAACCCGGAGGTACGCGACGAGTTCCTCGACGTCCTGCGGTTCTGGCTCGACCGCGGCATCGACGGGTTCCGGGTCGACGTGGCGCACGGCTTGGTCAAGGAGGAGAACCTCAGCGAGTGGACGCAGCCCAGCGCGATCCTCGGCGGGGTCGAGCCGGTCGGGCCGCCCCCACCGATGTGGGACCAAGACGGCGTGCACGAGATCTACCAGTCGTGGCGCCGGGTGCTCGACGGCTATCCGGGCGGGCGCATCCTGGTCGCCGAGGCGTGGGTGCAGCCGGCCGACCGGCTCGCCCGCTACGTGCGACCGGACGAGATGCACCAGGCCTTCAACTTCGGCTACCTCGACGCGGCCTGGTCGGCGCCGGCCCTGCGCGCGGTGATCGACCAGTCGCTGGCGGCCAACGACGCGGTCGGCGCCACCACCACGTGGGTGCTCGCCAACCACGACGTGGTGCGGCACGCGACCAGGCTCGGCTATCCGGTCGGGACGACCCGCATGCACGGCATCGGCGCCGAGGACCCGCAGCCGGACATCGCGCTCGGCCTGCGCCGGGCGCGGGCGGCCACCCTGCAGATGCTCGGCCTGCCCGGCTCGGCCTACCTCTATCAGGGTGAGGAGCTGGGGCTGCCGGAGCACACCACGATGCCCGACTCGGTGCGCCAGGACCCGGCCTGGGAACGGTCCGGGCACGCCGAGCGTGGGCGGGACGGCTGCCGGGTGCCACTGCCGTGGGAGGCGGACGCCCCGTCGTACGGCTTCGGCCCGACCGACGCGTCCTGGCTGCCGCAGCCGGCGACCTGGGCCGAGTACGCGCTCGACCGACAGCAGGGCGTGGCCGGCTCGACGTGGGAGCTCTACCACGCGGCCCTCGGGCTGCGCCGCGAGCACGGCCTGGGTTCCGGCTCGCTGACCTGGCAGGACGCCCCGGAGGGAGCGCTCGCCTTCCGCAACGGTGACGTGCTGGTGCTGACGAACTTCGGGGCGGCCGAGGTCGAGCTACCGCCCGGCGCCCGGGTCCTGCTGAGCAGCGAGCCCCTCGACGACGGGCTGGTCCCGACCGATGTCACCGTCTGGGCGAGCCTCTAGCCCGGCCGCGCGGGCCAGCAGGGCGGCGTGCGTGTCGGTCATGTCGCGCGCTACCGTCTTGCTGGCCAGCCAGAACATGATCCCGGTGGGCACCCAGAAGAGCTGGAAGGCGGCCAGCCCGACCGCGTAGTTGAGCGGTGGCGGGAACGCGCCGGACAACGCCCGGAAGGCGACCGCCACCATCGCGTTGCCGCCGGCCCGACCGAACCCGTTGACCAGGTTGCCGAGGCTGTAGACGGTGCCGCGGTGCTCGGGCGGGTTCACGTCGGCGATCAGGGCGAACCAGTTGGGCGAATTGGCCGAGGTGAGCATGAGCGCGAAGACGGCGGTGGCCAGGCAGAGGCCGACGGTCGGCTGGGTGAGGACGTCGGCGAGGACGGCCGAGATCACCGCGCCGGTGCCGGCGCCGTCGGGCACGTCGATCCGCATCGGCACGAAGAACAGGACGACGTAGAACGGCACGGCGGCGAGAACACCGACCGAAGCGACAAGGGCGCGACCCCGGGGCGTACGTCGTTGGAGCCGGTCGCCGATCAGGCCGCCGAGGATCGAGAGCGCCCCGCCCAGCTGGAACAGCGTGGCGAAGACGCTGCCGACCAGCACCGCCGTGCCGGCCGAGTAGCCCTGGTCCTCGGCCCGGGCGCGGAACAGGACGGGCAGCCAGACCAGCGAACCCAGGGCGATCTGGGCGGTGCCGCCCTGCAGGATCAGCCAGACGTTGGTGCGCCGACGCAGGATCACCGGCAGGTCGTCGTGGTGGATCCGCTCGTCGTAATCGACCCCGGCCAGCTCGGGCTGGCTGCCGCCGCGCGGGACGTTGTAGGTGAACAGGTAGGCGACGGTGGCGATGCCGCCGATGACCGCGGTCACCAGGAACGGCTCCCGCCAGTCGGTGTGGCCGAGCAGGCCGCCGAGCAGGGTGCCGGACAGGGTGCCGACGCCCTGCGATAGGCCCCAGAAGCTCATCACGAGGCCACGGCGCTTCGGCGTGATGAGGTCGCTGACCACGGCGAAGCTCACCGAGGCGACGGCGCCGAGACCGAACGCGGCGACGGTCTGGCTGAGCAGGAAGCTGGGGTAGCTGCCGGAGAGA
>DASRYP010001037.1:0-3472 GCA_035687165.1 Actinoplanes sp.
CGCGCCGCTCGCGGCCGCGCCTGTGCGGATCGCCACGATCCTGACAGCCGGACTGACCGGCGTCGCGATGCGCGTCCGGACCGTGCGTGGTCCGCCCGCCCGCTGATTCCCCCGAGTTCGGCCCGCTGTCGTCATCGGTCACACCGCGTACGCATGTGAGGTTGCGATGGAATCCGTCGTGCAAAGCTTCTTCGTCTCGCTGCCCCAGGCCGCCGTCCTGTGGCTGCTCATCCTGCTCGCCATCGCGGTCTCCGCGGTTCTGGTGGCCTGGCCGCCCAAGGCGCCCGTGCAGCCCCTCACCCCGGCCCAGGCCGACGCCCTGCGGTTCGCCGCCGAGGTGGCCACCGCGGCCGACCGGGCCGCGGCCACCGCCGTTCGCCGCCGCGCCGATTGGATCACCGCCCAGAAGGAGTCCGACGCGTCCTGGTTGGCCTTCGACGAGGCCGATCTCAGCGCTCGGCGGACCACGCGGGCCGCCACCTTCCCGCTGATGAACCGCCGCCGCAAGCCTGGGGAGAACGTCGACCGGCAGCGCTACCTGCACTACGCCGCTACCGCCGCTTGCCGCCAGCGCGACCTGTCGATCGTGCAGCTCAACGACGTGCTCGCCCACCGTGGATGGAACCCGCGCCTGCACCCGGTAATGCAAGAGGGATTGCTGCGCAACGCGATCCGGGCCCACCGCTTCGCCGAGTTCGAGAATGCCCAGCAGAACGAGCGGGCCGCCTGGCACGAGTCGGAACTGGCCGCCGAGGCGCTGCGCAATCTGCGGGCCGAGGCCGCCGCCGCCCTCGTGCGGGCCAGCACCACCGGGCAACTCGCGGGGGATGAACAGTGGTTCGCCGATCAGTGGACGACGGCCGAGCGGCCGACGATGACTAAAGCGGTCGCCTGATCGTCGCCTTTGGAGCGCGTACAGTTCGCCCGCGGTTGTCGGGGAGGCCGGGTACCGTACCGGGCAGGATGACCGCCGACATCAGAGGAGCGAGGAGCCAGAGCGTGGCATCAACTCCGGCGGGCGGGCACCCGGCCGCGATCCGGATCCACCGGGCCGCGCGGGTGGAGGACGCCCTCCACGAGATCGTCGAGCGCCGGTTGCGCAACCGGGGCTGGCGGCCGGTGATCACCGCCTACACGGGCTACGGCACGCCCGGCTGGGCCCGGGTGATGGCCCGCGTGGTGCTCACCCGCGGCACCCCCACCCGCAAGACGCTGGAGAAACTGCGCGGCTGGCGCAGCTTCACCAACTCGCCGGTGAACAACGCCGTCGTGCGGATCCAGATGGGCGACAGCGTCACCGAGACCCGCACCGACCGCAGCGGTTATGTGGATACCCGCGTCAAAGGCGACCTCGAGCCGGGCTGGGGCAGCGTGCGGCTCCTCACCGAGGGGGCCGAGCCGGTCGAGGCGCCGATCCGGGTGGTCGACCCGGAGTGCCGCTTCGGCCTGATCTCCGACATCGACGACACGGTCATGGTCACCGCCCTGCCGCGCCCGCTGCTCGCGGCTTGGAACACGTTCGTGCTCGACGAGCACGCGCGCACGGCGGTCCCCGGCATGGCAGTCCTCTACGAGCGGCTGATCACGGCGAACGCCGGCGCCCCGGTCTTCTACCTGTCGACCGGCGCGTGGAACGTGGCGCCGACGCTGAACCGCTTCCTGTCCCGCCACCTCTACCCGGCGGGCCCGCTGCTGCTCACCGACTGGGGGCCGACGCCCGACCGTTGGTTCCGCAGCGGCCAGGAGCACAAGCGCAACACCCTGCAGCGGCTCTCCCGAGAGTTCCCGAAGATCCGCTGGCTGCTGGTCGGCGACGACGGGCAGCACGACCAGGAGATCTACTCCGAGTTCGCGCACGCCCACCCGGACAATGTCGCCGCCGTCGCGATCCGGCGGCTGTCGCCCACCCAGTCCGTGCTGGCCGGCGCCATCCCGGGACCGTCCGGCAACCCCGAAGCGGTGGGCTCCGGAGGCAAGACCTGGTTCTCCGCGCCCGACGGGGCGGGACTGTGGTCGTTACTCCGTGACACTGATGTCGTCTGACTCGGCGGCCGCCTCGGCGACCCGCTGGTGCAGCCGATCACGGATCTCGTCGGGGGTGTATTGCCGTCGCTTCCGCTCGGCCCGCGCCACCACGACACCGGTGGCCGCGACTCCCGCCAGACCGGCCAATCCCACTACCTTCCACCAACGCATTGCTTGAGGATAGACACGTGGACGCCGCTATCAGCCTTGATGAGGCCATAGAACTGACCCGGACCGGGGACATCTGGATCTTCCGGGGCCGTACAGGCGCCGACCGGGCCATCCAGACGCTCACCAACAGCCCGGTCAACCACGTCGGCATGTCGATCGTGGTGGAGGACATGCCGCCACTGATGTGGCACGCCGAACTGGGCCGGTCACTGCCCGACCTGTGGTCCGGCACGTTCCAGCGCGGCGTCCAGCTGCACGACCTGCGCGACGCGGTGACCGTCTGGGCCCGCCGCTACGGGCAACGCGGCTTCCTGCGGCAGCTTGAGCCCGGCGTCGGAAAGGAGATGGAGGACAAGGCGCTCAAGACGGTGGCCCGGCTCGACGGCACCCCGTTCCCGTCCTCGGCCCAGCTCGCCTGGCGCTGGGCGCGCGGCCGGGTGCCGCAGGTGCGGCCGCGCGGGCTGATCCGCGGCCGCAGCGGCCCGCGCAGCGAGGCGGCGCTCGAGACGGCGTACTGCGCCGAGGTCGTCGCCGTGACATATGAGGACATGGGCCTGCTGAGCCACAGCCGGCAACCCAACTGGTACGACCCGGGCCGCTTCTGGAGCGGCGACGACCTGAAACTTCGCGACGGCTTCACCCTGACGGACGAGATCGAGGTGAACATCCCGGCTGCTTAGCCTCGATCCGTGGGCAGGGTCGGTCTGTGCTGCTGCCGAGGACGGCGTGCGAATGACGAGAGTCTCCTCCGAGCCGAGCTGGGACCATCGGGTGTGTCCAGGACCTGATCAGACCGGCTCGCCAAGGACACTCTCGGTGCAGATCTCACCTGTTCCGGGCTGATGGCGTGGTGTTCCACCAGGCGAATCTCATGTCACACGCGCCGACACCCGCACCCGCACCCACAGCCGCCGCCACACCGTGGCCCGAGGCGCCACCCCGGGCACCCCCCCAGATCAACATCCCCGCCCGCCTCACCCGACCCCAACACCACCCGGTCCTGCACCCACCCACGCACGGGGGGGAAAGGCACTGTATGAACATTCGCTCGACGTCGCCGAACAAGACGGTCCAAACCGCCCACGCCGCCGAACAAGACGGTCCAGACCGCCCACGCCGCCGAACAAGACGGTCAAGACCGCCGTCGGGAGCCGTACACGCACTGCGGCCAGCCCTCACCCAGGTTTGACGCTCGGACCGGCCGACGCGAGAACGACTACGGCACGTGATGCCCGAACCGGTAGGAAGGCATGATCGACCTACGCATCAGTCGATG